>VAZZ01000123.1 GCA_005884715.1 Alphaproteobacteria bacterium
CGTCTGGGTGAGCATGCCCTTGCCATTGAGCGTCACCTTCACAAGGCCGCCGCCCGACTGGCCGGTTACTGTCATCTGGCCAAGTTTCGCCTGCATGTCCTGCATGCGGCTCTGCATCTGCTGCACCTGCTTCATCATGGCGCCAAGATCTTTCATCGGGCGTCTCAGTCCTTTTCCGTTTGTGAATCATCCACGGGCGCCGGCGTATCATAGTCCCTTACATCGACAATCTCGGCGCCTGGGAAGCGCTTCAGGATCGCCTGCACATCGGGATGCTCGTGGGTCTCGCGGAAGATCGTATCCTTTTGATCCTTGCTCTGCTGCGCCAGCGGCTTCTCGCCGCCATCGCGCGCCACCAGCACCATCCAGCGCATGCCTGTCCATTCATTGAGCTTGCGCCCGAGCTCATTAGCGAGGCCCGGCGGAGCCTAGGCTTCCAGCGCGATCTCGATCTGGCCGGGGCTCACGCGGATGGGCCGCATCAGCGTCTCGATCTGATTCTTGAGCCGGATATCACGCCTTTCACCGATATAGTTGGCGATGTCGCGCAAATGGGCGAAGGGCCGTGTTTCCGCCGGGCGCTCTGCCGGTTTGCGCTCGACCGGCTCCGCGGCGACCGCAAGCTGGCCGCTCTCGATCGGCGGGCCATCGGCGTCGCGCTCATATCTGGGCTGGGGTCGCGGCTCGCGCGGCTCAGGCGCTGCCTGTCTCGCCAATTTCACTAGGTCTTCACCCGAAGGCAGGCTTGCCGCATAGGCGAGACGGATCAGCACCATTTCCGCCGCCATCAAGGCATCGGAATGGAGCTCGATCTCCTTCAATGGAGATCTTCTCGGCATGCTCGCGGCCGCGCAGGCGTTCGGCTTCACTGCGCGAGGCATCGCCCGCCGCATTGGGCGACACTTTGAGGCGCGTCACCCAATGCACGAAATCGGCAAGATCGCTTAATATCGTGTGCGGGTCGCCGCCCGCCTGGTGCTGCGCTTCGATCTCCCTGATCGCTGTCGCCGCATCGCCCGCCATGATGGCGTCGAACAGGTCGATCACGCGCGCCCGGTCCATCAGACCCAGCATGGCGCCGACTTCGGCGGCCTTGACCGTTTCGCTGCCATAGGCGATCGCCTGGTCGAGCAAGGACAGGCCATCGCGCGCCGAACCTTCGGCGGCGCGCGCGATCATGCGCAGGGCATCGTCCTCGATCGTGACCTTTTCGGCCTTCGCTACCTTGGCAAAGAGCTGCATCAGCACGTCGCCATCCATGCGCCGCAAATCGAAGCGCTGGCAGCGCGACAGGATAGTGACCGGCACTTTGCGGACCTCGGTCGTCGCGAAAATGAACTTCACATGCGGCGGCGGCTCTTCGAGAGTCTTGAGCAGCGCATTGAACGCGCTCTTCGACAGCATGTGCACTTCATCGATGATATAGACCTTGTAGCGGGCATGGATCGGGGCATAGCGCACGCCCTCGATGATCTCGCGCACGTCATCGACACCGGTATTGGAGGCGGCATCCATCTCGATCACGTCGATGTGGCGCGATTCGAGGATGGCCTCGCAGTCGGCTGTCATTTCCGGCATGTCGATCGCTGGGCCGCCCGGATAATTGAGAGCGCGGGCAATGAGTCTCGCCGTCGTCGTCTTGCCGACGCCGCGCACGCCCGTCAGCATATAGGCCTGGGCGATCCGGCCGGTGGCGAAGGCGTTGGAAAGCGTGCGCACCACCGCTTCCTGACCGATCAGATCGGAGAAGTTCTGCGGGCGGTATTTGCGGGCGAGTACGCGATAACCGTGGACGCTCGCGCCGCTTGTTTCTTCGGTCACTGGCGAGCCTGCCGGTTGGTTCAAGGGCGTATTTGACTGGGGCGTATCGCCAAAATCGGCACCCGGATCGAGGTCCGGAGTAGGCTTCGGCGGGAAGCGCTCCAGGCGGGAGGCTGGACGGGCAACCCGTACCAAACTCGTTAGGGCTGCTTCCTTCCGGACCTGACCCGGTTGGCGAGCGACACGTCCGCCGCCAACCTCCCGCCGCCTATATCGGGCCTCGCCCGGCAAAAGGCAAGCCTGTCGGTTTCTTCCCAAATGCCGTTGACTCAACGTCCCATCGCCCTGCATCTTGGGGTGCAAGTGCGGTCCGTAAAAAGCTCTAGAGGGAGAAAGTCAATGAAGCACTCAATTCTCGGATTATGCGTTGCCGGGGCGGCGGCTATCCTGCTCCAAACCGGCAGCCTTGGCTCGGTTTCAAACGCGGTTGCGGCTGAAACCTGCATCAAGTCCAATGTCATGAAGCATGTGAAGCCATGCCCGGTGGTGCACAAGAAGGTAGCCCACCACGCCATGAAGAAGGTAGCCCACCACGCCAAGAAGAAGCACGCCAGTGCCAGTGTCGCGGCCCCGAAGGTCACCCCGACTGCGGCGCCCGCATCCTCTTGCATCAAGTCCGATGTGATGAATCTCGCGAAGCGCTGCCCGGCCTAAATCACGCTCATTTCGGGCGGGCCCCGCCTGAAATGATGGCTTTGCAGCCCTGAATTACCTCGATTCGCGGCCCCTCCCGGTGATCCAGCAGGGAGGGGGGCGTTTGTTTTTGCCGGTTTGGGAGCCCAATTGACCCCTTTCCGGTCATCGCCTATCTCAAGCGTCATGGCGAAGCGCGAAATCATCACCCTGCCCGATCCGTTGCTCCGGACGGTGTCGAAACCGGTCAAGACGGTCGATGCCAGTACCCGGAAGCTCATGGATGACATGCTGGAGACCATGTATGACGCGCCCGGCATCGGCCTCGCCGCGGTCCAGATCGGAGTTCCTCAGCGTCTGGTGGTAATCGACACGTCAAAGGAAGACGAGGAGAAGCAGCCGCTGTTTCTCGTCAACCCCGAGATCGTGTGGTCGAGCGAGGAAGAAGCGGACTACGAGGAAGGCTGCCTGTCCATTCCTGAATTCTTCGACATGGTGACCAGGCCCAAGGAGATCAAGGTGCGCTACCTCGACCGCGAGGGCGTGGAACAGGAAAGACTGTGCGACGGCGTTCTCGCCACCTGCGTGCAGCATGAGATCGACCATCTGAACGGCATCCTTTTCATCGACTATATTTCCAAACTGAAACGGGACCGCGTGGTCAAGAAATTCACCAAGGCGCAGAAGTTCGCGCGCAGCGGAGCCTGACGCTTGCGGCTCATCTTCATGGGCACGCCTGACTTCGCTGTCCCTACGCTTTCAGCCCTCCTCGATGCCGGCCATGAGATCGCCGCCGTCTATTCGCGGCCGCCCCGCCCCGCCGGGCGCGGCATGGCGGAGCGGCTGTCGCCGGTGCATCATTTTGCCCTGACCCATAATCTCGTGGTCCAAACCCCGGGCTCGCTCAAAGGCGAGGAGGAGCAAAAAGCCTTCCTCGCGCACAAGGCCGATGCCGCCATCGTCGTTGCCTATGGATTGCTTTTGCCAAAGTCCATTCTCGAGGCACCACGCAAGGGCTGCTTCAATGTCCATGCCTCGCTCCTGCCGCGCTGGCGCGGTGCCGCCCCCATACAGCGCGCCATCATGGCGGGCGACAAGGAGACCGGCGTCACCATCATGCGCATGGCCGAAGGCCTCGATACCGGCCCCATCTGCCTCCAAGGCCGCGGCCCCATCCAGCCCACGACAACCGCAGGCAGCCTGCATGACAGCCTGATGCATCTGGGTGCCGGACTGATGGTCGAAGCGTTGAATAAGCTCAAACGCGGCGCTCTCGATTGCCGAGCGCAGTCCGAGGCCGGCGTCACCTATGCGAAGAAGATCGACAAGGGCGAAAGCGAGATCGATTTCTCAAAACCGGCAGCCGAGGTGCGCAATCATATTCATGGCCTGTCGCCCTTTCCGGGCGCCTGGTTCCGGCTCGACCAGGAAGGCCACAGTTTCCGGATCAAGGTTCATCTATGCGAAATCGCGCAAGGGTCGGGCAAGCCCGGCGAAGTTATCGACGACAAACTCAGCATAGCCTGCGGCGAAGGCGCGCTTCGCCTGTTAAGTCTGCAGCGGGAAGGCAAGAGCGCTATGGGCGTCGAGGAGTTCCTACGCGGATTTTCAGTGCCGAAGGGCGCAGTGGTCGGATAACGCACTCAGGCGTCAAACACTCTATTCCCCCCTTGCCGGGGTTAGGGGTGGGGGTCGGGCAGTATCACAGAACCGGCTCACAACAGATCGCGGAGAGACTAGCCGACCCCCACCCCGGCCCTCTCGCCTTCGCGGAGCCGAGGCTTCGCTTCGGCGGAGCAAGGTTGGGCCGACCTTCCCCGCAAGGGAGAGTAAAGTCTCGCAGAGCGTTGCGCGAAGATTATTGCGGGCCGCTGGCAGCGACATCGCCCACTGGCACATCGACCTTGACACTGCCCGCTTTCTCGAAAGTAAGCGTGACCAAAAGGTGCTCGCCCTTCTTGAGGGGCGCCCTCAGACCCATCAGCATCACATGCATCTTCTTCGGGCTCAGCGTCACAGTTTCCTTAGGCGCGATCGCCAGCGCATCGACATGACGCATGCTGACAACGCCGTTCTTTTCCACATTCTCATGCAGCATCGCCATCTGGGCGGCATCCGTCTCAATCGCAGTCAGCTTGTCGGCCACGGCGCCGTCATTGCGGATGGTGAAATAGACGGCGCCCGTCTTGGCAACCGGGGTCGGCGATGCGCGGGCAAAAGCATCCGAAACAATCACATCGCCGGCATGAGCTGCGTTCACAACTGCAACGACGGCAGCAACGGTGAGGCCAATGGCAGCAGCAAGTTCGATGACGAGTCGGCGCATAGGTATCTCGTGCCCCTCGAAATGGGCATGATTATGGAACTGCACCAGCGGCTAAGGGTCGCGGCGCTCCAGCTTTCTGTCTTCGATCGTCGCCGGTATCCACCATTCGCGCCCGCGCGGCGTTTCCACATATTCAGGCCAGGGAAATTCCAGCGGCGGCGCGTAGTCGCACCAGGGTTTTGCCTCGCCCCCACGCGCGAGACGGCCGGCATATTCCTCCTTGGCGCGCTTGAGCTCCGCCTTGTCCATAATGAGCTCGAGGATCGTTCCGGCAATCGTCCTGGCGGCCGTGGCGACGGTCGGATCGATGGTCGCCGGTATGCCGCCCAGCGCGTTCATCACCCAGTCAGGATAGGCAAAGCCCGGGGGCGCTTTCAGCGTGGCGCGCCCGATATAGAAACGCACGCAGGGCGCATGCCAGGTCATGTCGGTGTAATCGTCGGAAGTGTAATGGGTCTGCCAGGGCGGGATGGTGGCGCGCACTTTGCGCTCGGCTTCCTCGGGAGCAATGAGCTCTTCGATCTCATCGATGAACGGACGCTCCGCCGGCTCGAGCCCGAGTTCCTTCTGGATGGCCCGTGCCACCGCGATCGCATCTTCCCCGAAGCGCGGCGGACCGGCCCTCTCCAGATTGCGGTAGGTGATCTCAGCCATCGCATGATTGGCAAGACCGGGGCGCGATTTCGACACCCAGTGCTTGCGGTATGTGCAATGAGCGGCAAGGGCGGAACTTTCACGGTCCAATACGGCGAAGATATTTTCCAGCATGGCGCGGTCAGATGTTCGCGCCGCAAACATGATCTGTGCCATCTGGGCCGGGAGATTGTCGGCGGTCGCCTGGCCGCTGGCCAGAATGGTCTCGTTGAGCGTCCAGGTGCCGGTATGCGGCAGCATGTGGTCGCGCAGCATCTTGGAGAGCGTATACATCGTGATGACGGCGTCATTGGCGCCGGGCGCGCGCGCCGATGTGTGTGCCTGGGGGATCGGCCCTTTGGTCGCCGCCCTGAGCCAAGTTTCCGGCGCATCACACAGGAATTCATAGATCGCCGCATAATAGGGCCCGCAATGCGTATCCCACCGGCAGGTGTTGCAATAGGGCAGCATGTAGAATGGATGGAACGAAATGATCGCATCGAGCCCGTCATAATAGCCGGCCGCGGCATGGACGGGTTTCGATCCCCTCACCTTTTCGGCAGGCTCGCCCATGAAGCGGATCGTGCCGGTGACGCCATGTTTCTCCATCGCGGCCTTTGCGGCGAGCGCGCCGATGAGCGCTCCCATGCCTAATGCCGAATGCGGATCGGTGTGGCCGCCGGCGAAACGGGACAGCCCCTTGCGCGGCGCACGAAAGGGAACGGCTGCCTGGCAGTTGCCCGGCACCGCATCATATTCGGCATAGGCCATGATGGTCGGACCATTGCCGTTCGACCAGGTGGCGGAAAAGGCCGTCGGCATGCCGCCCGAGCCTGCTTCCACGGTGAAGCCCTCAGCCTTGAGGCGCGCCACATACCATTCAGCCGAGCGATATTCGCGCCAAGCGGTTTCCGCGAGAAGCGAAGGCCGTGTTCTGAGCGGAGGAAAGCATCTTGTGTCCTGTTCAGCGCAATGCCTGCGCAAGCCTCCTGATCGAGGCCTCGATCACCGTTTCATCGAAACCCGCATAACCCAATACCAGGCCGTGCCGGAAGGGCTGGCCGGCGTAGTAGTCGGAAAGCGCGGGCGCCAGCAGTCCGGCCGTGGCGGCCCGCTTCGATGCCTCACGATCATTCATGCCGTTCTCGATCGTGCAGATGAGATGCATGCCGGCGGGCTCAGGTGCGGTCGCAAGCACGCCCGCCGCATGGCGCGCGATCGCATCGCGCAGCGCCAGCTGCCGCTTGGTGTAGAGGCGGCGCATACGCCTGATGTGGATGGCGTAGTGGCCGAGCCGCATGAAGTCGGCGAGCACCGGCTGCAGGAAAAGCGAGACGCGCGCACCTCGCTCGCGCATGACCGCTGAAATGTCGTTGATCAGACTATGCGGCACCACGAGATAGCCGATGCGCAGGCCAGGCAGCATGGTCTTGGAGAACGAGCCCAGCGAAATGACGACGCCCGCCTCATCGACGCCCATCAGCGCCGGCAGCGGCTTGCCGTGATAGCGGTATTCGCTGTCATAGTCGTCCTCGATGATCCAGGTCTTGCGCAAGCGTGCCCATTCGAGCAGCGCCAGGCGGCGAGCGAGCGGCATGGTCATGCCGAGCGGGTAATGGCGCGCCGGCGTGACAACGGCCGCGCGCGCGTCCTTGGGGCCCTTCGCGATATCGAGGCCATCTTCATCGACCGGTAACGGCACGGTCTTGAGCCCCAGTTCCGAAAATGTCTTGCGGATCAGGACGTAACCCGGCTCTTCGATGATGACCTTGTCGCCGCGACTGAGGATGCTCTGGGCCAGAAGTTCGAGCGCTTCGCCGGCACCGCTGGTGATGACGACCTGCTCGGGCGCACAGCGCATGCCGCGAAACGCGCGCAAGTGATCGGCAATGGCGAGCCTCAGCGGTGCCCAGCCCAAAGGATCGGGCGAAGACAGGAGCTCGCGTATCGGATTGCGCCAGGTCTTGAGCATGAGCTTGGCCCAGATCTCATGCGGAAACAAAGCGAGCTCCGGAGCGGCCGGTTGGAATGGCCTCACCTCGTCAGGGCGCGGGAGCACGCTCTCGGCCAAGGGGGCCGCCTGCTCGGCTGCCCGCAATACGTGATCGGGCAGATCGGGCGCCACGTAGACACCCGAGCCATGCCGGCCCTCGGCATAGCCCTCGGCAATGAGCTCATCGATAGCGGCGACCACCGTGGCCCGGGACACGCCCAGTTCCTCGGCGTAGATCCGGCTCGAGGGCAGACGGGCGCCGGGCGCTATCGTCTGGGCCAGGATGAGGCGCTTGAGCTCCTGGGCGAGCTGACGGTGCAACGGTTCGCGGTCGGCCCGGTCGAGACTGATGCCCGCGAGTGCGGCCTCTCCAGAAGTGGACTGCCTGTCTCTTATTGATGTGGCCCTTTTCATCAGTCCACTTCTGCCACAATCATCGAGTCCTGAACAGAGGAGATCTCAATGTCCAGCAGGCATGAGGGTTCTGGAGCGCTTCCTTATCGCCAAAGTCGAGCAACCCCGGATCAAGTCCGGGGCAGGCCTTTGGCGGGAAGCGCTGTGGCGCCGTCCGAGCGTGTCCGCGTAAAGAGACTGCATGAGCGCGGGCATTATGACGCCGAAACCATCCATCCGATCCTCGATGCCATGCCGATCTGCAGCGTCGGCTATGTCTTCAATGGCAGTCCTTATGTGACACCTACCCTGCAATGGCGGGAAGGCGGCCATATCTACTGGCACGGCTCCTCCGCCAGCCGCATGCTGGAAGCCGTCGCGGAAGCCGAAGTCTGCGTCACCGTCACGATCATGGATGGTTTCGTGCTGGCGCGCTCGGCCTTCCATCATTCCGCCAATTACCGATCCGTGATGGTGCTCGGGACGGCGCGCAAGATCACCGACAGGGACGAAAAGGAAGCGCGTCTCAAGGTCTTCGTCGATAGTCTGTTTCCCGGGCGGTGGGACATGCTGCGGCCAATGAATGCCCAAGAGTTCAAGGCGACGACAGTGATGTCGTTGCCGCTCGCAGAGGCTTCGGCGAAGATCCGTACCGGTGGGCCAAAGGATGATGAGGAAGACTACAAGCTGCCGATCTGGGCCGGCGTAGTGCCGCTTCACATGCAAATTGGGGGACCTATCGCCGATAAGCTCAACCTTGCCGGCCTGGCACCGCCGGCCCATGTGACAGGTGTGAAATTAGGGTAGTAGAGTTCCAGCCATGCTCACCGATGAAATGAAGTCGATCATCGCGACCTATCCTCTGGGTTTCGTCGCCAGCGTCAATGAAGACGGCACGCCCAACCTGTCGCCAAAGGGCACTTTCGTCTTGCTCAATGATACACAGCTGGTCTTCGGGCATATCCGCTCGCCCGGCACGATAGCGAACATCGCCAGGCGGCCCGTGATCGAGGTCAATTTCCTCGACGTGCTGGCGCGCAAAGCGGTGAGGCTGCGCGGGCGCGCCTGCATGTTCTCCAGAAGCGCGCCTGAATTCGCTCAACTCTTTGCCGCACTTGCCGGCTGGAAGGGCTATACCGAATTGATGAAGGCGGTTGTTCGTGTCGATATCGAAACGGCGAGCCTCATTCTTTCGCCGGCCTATGACATCGGTCACACGGAAGCTCAATTGCGCGAGCAGTATAAAGCGAAATTCACTTCGCTCTGAAGACGCGGCACCGGCCGCGTTTACTATTCTCAGCGCCCTGCATAATCTCGTTGACAGGATGGCCTCATCGGCAGTCTCGAGGCGCTCCGAGGTCCCATGCGCTATATCGTCCATGCCAGGCCGAAGCGGACCGTGATGTTCGGCGATAGCCGGCGCTTCGCGCATCACGCTCTATTGAATCCTCCGGTTCTCCGGCGCTACACTAGCGCTCATGAAACTCCTCGTCTTCCAGCACCTCGCTTGCGAACATCCCGCCGTCCTGCGCAATTTCCTGAAGGAAGACGGCATCTCCTGGGATACAGTCGCGCTCGATGAAGGCCAGGCGATACCGGCACTTGAATCCTATGACATGCTGTGGGTAATGGGCGGTCCGATGGATGTGTGGGATGTCGAAGAGCATCCCTGGCTCGTTGCCGAGAAGCGCGCCATCCGCCGCTGGGTCCGCGACCTCAAACGCCCTTTCCTCGGCGTCTGCCTCGGTCACCAGCTCCTTGCCGATGCGCTCAATGGCACCTGCGGGCCGCAGCGTCCTCCTGAAGTCGGCATTCTCGACATCCTGCTCACCGATGCCGGCAAGAGCGATCCGGTCTTTTCAGGTTTGCCGCACAAAATGAAAGCCCTGCAATGGCACGGTGTACAAGTCGCGCAGCCGCCCGAGAATGCGGTGGTGCTGGCGCACTCGGATGTGTGCGCGGTGCAGGCGATGCGCATCGGCCGGCATGCTTATTCGATGCAATATCATGTCGAGCTCGAGCCCAACACCATTCCTGACTGGGGCAAGGTGCCGGCCTATGAGAAGGCGCTTGCCAAAGTGCGCGGCCCGAATGCGTTGCAGGGCCTCGCCAGGGAAGCCGAGCCCTTGATGCCCGGTTTCATCGCCAATGCGCGTCAGCTTTATCGCAATTTCATGGCAGTCGCCGCACCCGCCACGGCGAAATAGGACACCTAGCTCCAGCCGAGCAGTTCAAGCAACCACAGCAAACCATAGGCGAGGCCTCCCGCTGCGGGAAACGTCAGTATCCACCCCCAGATGATGCGCTCGATCACGGTCCATTTCAGCGCGCGGGAGGACTTGGCGAAGCCCACACCCATGATCGCAGTCGATATGCTGTGGGTGGTCGATACCGGCATCCCGAAATGCGCAGCAATCGTCAGGATGGTCGCCGAACTCGTTTCGGCCGCGAAGCCGTTGATCGGATGCAGCTTGACCATCTTGTGCCCGAGAGTCTTGATGATGCGCCAGCCCCCGATGGCTGTGCCGGCCGCCATCACCAATGCACAAGTGACGATGATCCAGCTGTCGATGCCGTCACTGCCCTCATCGGGACGCAGGAACTGCGCCCAGGCCGGCAATCCATCGAGGGCGCCGGCGTTCTGCGCTCCGAGGAGCGCCAGCGCCATGATGCCCATGGTCTTTTGCGCATCGTTGCGCCCATGGGCGAGGCCCATATAGGCCGCGGAAGCCAGTTGCGCCCTTCCGAAGATGGCATTGACCCAGAGCGGACGCGCTATGCGGGCCAAGGGTCCGCCCGCCTGCGCCAGAGCGGAGATGATCCCCCAAAGAGCGACCATCATGATGACGCCCAGGGTGAAGCCGGCCACTAGGGAAGTCACCATGGGGAGGAGGACCTTCCACAGAAGGCCTTCATTTTTGGTCCAGTCGCCGACCGTCTTCGACCAGATCAACGCGCCCCAATTATTGTCCGCCGCGGCGAGAGCGGCACCGCAGAGCCCGCCTATCAAAGCATGTGACGAAGAGGATGGCAGACCGCGCCACCAGGTCAAGAGGTTCCAGATTGTTCCGCCCAGTAGCGCGCACAGGATCACCTGCAGCGTGACATCGACCACGCCAGTGTCGACGAGCCCCGAGGCGATGGTCTTGGCCACGGCCGTGCCCCAGAACGCCCCGATGAGATTGGTAGAGGCCGCCAGCATGATCGCCTGGCCCGGCGACAGCACCTTGGTCGCAACCACCGTGGCGATGGAATTGGCCGTGTCATGGAATCCGTTGATGAACTCGAAGGCCAGCGCGACCAGCACAACCGTCAAGATGAGGATGAGCATAGGTTTGCCGTCAGCTGTTCTTCAACGCGACTTGATAGACCACCGCACCGGCATCCCGGCACCGGTCAATCGCCTTTTCAAGGATCTCGAAGAATTCTTTGAGCAGGAACATGCGAATGGCGTCGAGATCGCCGGCATAGAATTCGCGATATAATTCCAGCAACAGCCGATCTGCCTCCGTTTCGATGGCATGCAACTGATCCTCAAGCGACTTTATCGTCTCCAGGCGGAGCCGGGGCAGTTCCCTGTCCATGTCGAGGACGATCCCCGACGCCTTCACCAGCATGGCGGCACGCGGCGCGAAATCAACGTCGGCAAGCCGGTGGGCCGCAAAAGCAAAGCGATCCGCAAAACGCTCGGCCTGCTTGGATATCTTGTAGAGGGCTGTGCGCAACTCCTCGATATCCTCGCGCTCGATGGGTGTTATAAAACTATCCACCAGCGCCTGGCTGATCTTGACCGTCGCCTCCCTTTGCCGTTGCCTCGCGAGCCTGATCGCCTCCAGTCCGGTGGCGCCCGTTGCCGGGCTGAGGATATCATGCAGCGCCTTGGCGCTCTCATGGGCCGCTTCTGCCGCAGCCTCGAGCAGTTCGTAAAATTGCTTGCCTGAGCCAAAAATCGTCTGAAGGGAAAACATTGCGGATCCTTGCCGGATTGGTTGGCGGTGACAGCACTTGATAGACGAAAATTACCGGGCCAGCGCCGCGAGAATGCGCACCCAGCTTCGGATACCGCGATGGAAACTCGAGAGATTGTATTTCTCATTCGGGCTGTGGAGCGCGTCGTCATTGAGGCCGAAGCCGATCAGCACGCTGTCCATGCCAAGGATATCCTTGAAATAGCGCACGATCGGAATTGAGCCGCCCGAACCGATGAGCGCAGTGTCGCGGCCGAACTCATCCTTGAGGGCCTTCGCACTCTTGCGGATGAGCGGTGATGTGCCGGCGATCTCACTCGCAGGACTCCCTGATCCATAAGCAGCAAAGTCGATCCGACAGTCCTTCGGCACCTCAGCCTTGGCGAAGGCACGGAAAGCCTTCAGGATCTTTTCCGGCTTCTGCTTGCCGACGAGGCGGAAGGTGAGCTTGGCATGGGCTTGCGAGGGAATGACGGTCTTGGTGCCCGCTCCCATATAGCCGCCCCATATGCCGTTCACCTCAGCGGTCGGCCGCGCCCAGACCTGCTCCAGCGCGCCCTTGCCCTTTTCGCCCGCCGGCACCGACAGGCCGACTTCCCTCAGGAACTTCCGGTCGGAGAATTTGAGCTTCTGCCACTGCACCTTGACCTCCTTGGGAAGATCGCTGACGCCTTCGTAGAAGCCGGGGATGGTGACCTTGCCGTTCTTGTCGTGAAGCTTCGACAGCAGTCTCGACAGGATGCGGATGGGATTGGCGGCGGGTCCGCCATAGGCGCCCGAATGCAGATCGACGCGCGGGCCGGTGATGGTGATCTCGTCCTTGACCATGCCGCGCAAGCGCGTGGTGATCGCCGGCGTCTTCTCGTCCCACATATTGGTGTCGCACACGAATGCCGCATCGCAGCTGAGTTCGCCCCTATTCTGCTTGAGAAAGGGAATGAGGCTCGGCGAGCCCGATTCCTCTTCACCCTCGATCAGGATCGTGGCCTTGAGCGGCAGCGTGCCGGTTGTCGTGATCCAGGCCCGCATCGCCTCGATAAAGGTCATGAGCTGGCCTTTGTCATCTGCGGTGCCGCGGCCATAAAGACGCACGATGCCATCCTTGCCGGTGCGTTTCTCCGGCTGGAAAGGCGGCGTCATCCATTTATCCAGCGGATCGGGCGGCTGCACGTCATAGTGGCCGTAGAACAGGAAATGCGGGACCTTGCCCGTTGCACCCTTGGGTTCGAAATGCGCCACCACCATCGGGTGGCCGGGCGTGTCGCGCAGCGCGGCGGAGAAGCCGAGTCCCGAGAGATCGGCAACGATGCGCTCGGCCGCCCGCCGGCAATCCTCCTTATAGGCAGTATCCGTCGAAATCGAGGGAATGCGCACCAGATCGAACAGGCGGTCGAGGCTCTGGTCGAGCGCCTTGTCCGCCTCAGCGAGGATAGTGTTGACGTCGGTCATTGTTTGCGGCGCTCCTGCTGCGTTGCCAGCCCGTCGATGATGCGGGCCCAGCTCCTGATGCCTTTGCGAAAACTGGACAGATTGTATTTCTCATTCGGACTGTGCACGCTGTCATCCTCAAGGCCGAAGCCGACCAGCAGAGTGTCGATCCTGAGCAGCGATTTGAATGTGCCGACCACCGGGATCGAGGCGCCCTCCGCCGTCAGGACGGGATCCCTGCCCAACGGTGACCGCCATTGAATCGCCGCCCTCCGGCTTGTATCTGACCCGGCAGTCGGCCGGCAGGCGCGCCTTGACGAAGTCCCGCAGGCCCTTGCGAATCCCGGTCGGCGTCTGGCGCCCGACCAGGCGGAAGGTGAGTTTGGCCGTAGCCTCGGCCGGCAGCACTGTCTTCGAACCGGCGCCGGTATAGCCGGCATAGACGCCGTTGATCTCGGCGGTCGGCCTCGACCATATCTGCTCGTAGACGGCATAGCCCTTTTCACCGGCGGGGATGGAAAGCCCCACGCCCGCCAGATATTTCATTGCGGGGAACTTGAGCGACTTCCATTGCCGCCGGGTCGAAGCCGGGACCGGATCGACGCCGTCATAGAAGCCCGGAAGCGCGACCCGGCCGTTGCGGTCATGCAGCTCGCCCAGAATCTTCGTCAGCACACGGATGGGGTTGCGGGCGGCTCCGCCGTAATAACCCGAATGCAGGTCCTTGGAGGGCCCGGAAACGACGATCTCCTCGGCAATGCAGCCGCGCAGCCTGGTCGTGATGGCGGGTGTTTTCGCATCCCACATGCCGGTATCGCAAACGAATGCCACATCGGCTTTGAGCGAGGCCCGATTCCTGGCGACATAGCGGTCGAGATGGGTCGAATCTCCCTCTTCATCGCCTTCCAGGAGGACAGTGAGACGGAAGGGCAGGCTGCCTCTCTCCTTGAGCCAGGCTCGGCTGGCCTCCAGGAAAGTCATGAGTTGGCCCTTGTCGTCACAGGCACCGCGGGCAAAGATGCGCGTCTCACCATCAGCACCCTTGCGCAGTTGGGGCTCGAAAGGCGGGCTTTCCCACAAATCCAGCGGGTCAGGTGGTTGAACATCGTAATGGCCGTAAAACAGGATGCGCGGCGCATGGGACGGCAAGCCCTTGGTCGGTCTCTTCCAGGCGGGTCGCAAAGCCCATGTCCTGCAACAGGCGCTTGAGCCATGCCGCCGCGTCACGGCAGGCACCATGAAAAGCCGGATCGGTGGCGACCGTCGGAAACCTGAGCAATTCGAACAGGCGCGCGACACTATCGTCCAGGGTGTCATCGATACCCTGCAAAACATCGTCAAGACTTTTCATTTACAAAACCTGCAAGACCAACTTCCGATCCGGATTCCGATGCACTCTCTCATGCGCCACAATCGTTCGGCAAGGGCCGCAGTATGACGCAAGCGGCCACCTTCTCGCTCCCTCGCGACAGCCTGCAGGCGCATGAAGCAACTCAGCGGCTGACGCGCTTCCAGCGCCGCGGCTATCAGCGCTACCTGATCCTGCGTCAGAATGTCGATCTCAACTTCTTTTGGACGCGCCGCTGGTTCTTCATCACCATGCTGGTCGGTTTCCTGCTGATGATCGCGCCAACGCCCGAAGGCCTCACCGAAGAGGGCCAGATCGTGCTCGCCATGTCGGTCATGGCGACCATATTGTTCGTGACCGAAGCAGTCCCCCTGCCGACCGTGCCGCTCCTCATCATCATCGGCCAGGTGGTCCTCCTCAAGGTCGACCCGACGAAAGTGGCGCAGAGCCTGATGACCGATTCGGTCCTGTTCATCATGGGATCGCTGATGCTGGCGGTCGCCATCGTGAAACAGCGGCTCGACCGGCGCATCGCCTGGTCGATCGTGCAGATGACCGGCACCAACGTCTACTGGATCAGTTTCGGGATCACGGCCGTTTGCGGCACGCTCGCCGCCTTCATCGGCGAGCATACGGTCGCCGCCATGATGCTTCCCGTCGGCGTGACGCTGATCACGCTCACCTCGCAAGACACCAAGAAAGTGCACAATCTCGCGGCCGTCATCCTGTTCTCGATCGCCTATGGCTGCTCGATCGCCGGTGTGGCGACACCCTCGGGCGGGGCGCGCAACGCCATCATCATCTCCTACTGGAAGGACCTTTTCTACGATCCGCTCGACCCCAGTAGCCGGCGCTATCTCATGGATTACCTGACCTGGTCGATCTATGCCTTTCCGATGTTCCTGATCCGCCTGCCGATCGTGGCGGCGATCCTCGTCTTCACCTTCCGGCCGGAGACCACGGACATGTCGCGTTCCGTGTCCAGGCTCAGGACTCAGGTGATCATGGACGGGCCGCTCAAGCCCTCCGGTTGGCTCACCATCCTCATTTTCTGCCTGACCATTCTCGGCTGGATCTTCCTGTCTCAGCATCTGGGTCTCGGGGTCATCGCCTTGATCGGGGTCGCCGCCTTCCTGGTATTCGGCCTGGTACGCTGGGAGGACATCAATTCCGGCGTTAACTGGGGCGTCGTCCTGCTCTATGCGGCGGCGATATCGCTGGGTGTCGAGATGACCGATACCGGTGCCGCCGACTGGGTGGCGAAGAGCTTCCTTGCGCTGCTCGACAATATCGGTGCGGGCAGCGGCCTCGGCTTCAATGCCGCCATCTCCATTCTCACCATAGGGGTGTCCAACACGATGACTGCGGGCGCCGCGGTTGCGGTCCTCGGTCCCGTCCTGCTCAATACGGCCCATGTCGCCGGCCAGGATCCTATCATTGCCGGCTTCGTCACCGCCATCTCGTCGGCCTTCGGCTATCTGACCCCTGCGGCACAGCCCGCCTTTACCATCATCTATGCATCCGGTTATCTGAAAGGCCGCGATTTCTTCAAGATCGGCTCGCGCATGATGGTCGTCTCCGTCATCATTCTCCTTGGGCTCGCCAGCCTTTATTGGCCCTTCATCGCGAGCTAAACTCCGAATCGGTAAGGGAGTTCGCGAGTGCTGAAGAACCTGTTTACGCGCACGAGACTCAGCGACCGGCAAGAACGCGCGGTTCAGAAGACGCTGCAGCATCTGCGCCAGCAGCGGCGCAACCGTTTCCGCATCCTTGCCTGTATCGACGGCTCGGAAGAATCCTTCATCACGGTCAATTTCGCCGCCCGCCTCGCTCTCAATGATGAGTGCGACATCATCGTGCTTTACGTGCGTCCGATCGACCAGGCGCTGTGGTCGGGCGGCCTGCAATTGCGCATCGCACGCCAGAACATGATGGATTCGGGCTTCGAGCTTCCAGGCGTGCGCGACCTCAGGCGCTCACTTGCCATCCTGAAGGAAGAGGGCATCGACGTCGAAAGCTGGCCGCAGGAAGCAAGTCACCAGGACGCCTGGGGGGATCCCGCCGGCGACACCAAGGTTGAATACAGGAGCCCCAAGGGCAGGAGTGTCGTCCTCAAGCTCAAGACCGCGCCAGATGCCGCCAATGGCATTCTAGATCAATATGAGCTCGGGCCCTATAATCTGATGATCCTGGGCGAACCGTCGCGCTGGCGCAGCGAATTCAAGGCATGGTTTGGAACCGGCGTTGTCCAGGAAGTCGTAACACACGCCCCTTGCTCGGTTCTGGTGGCGCGCCCGAGCCTCGACAAGGAAGGCTTCTTCATCTGCACCGACGGATCCTCGCGATCGATGCAGGCGGTGCGCCGGGCTGCCGTCCTCGCCCATATGATGGGCGCCTCGATCACGCTGTTTTCCGTGGCCCCCGATGAAGCGGCGCGGCCTGCGGCGGAAGAGGCCGTCGCCAACGCCCGGGCGCTGCTGAAGGCGATGAAGATCACCGTCACCGATACGCGCACCGCGATCGGCGATGCCGCGGAGGAGATTATCGAGACCGGATCGAGCTACCGCACCATCGTTGTGACGGATGAGGGCCGCTCGCGGCTGCAGCGCATCTTCAAGGGATCGACGGCCAGCGAAGTGGTCCATAATGCAAGAACAAGCGTGCTCGATGTCA
>VAZZ01000594.1 GCA_005884715.1 Alphaproteobacteria bacterium
GATTTTACTTCGATGCGACCCCTCAGGCGCATAAATCCGCCTTTCGCTGGCGTTACCGCGGTGTATGCGTCACCGGAAACAAGATCAAGCACATGTACGATCGTGCTTCCGATGTGTTCTTGCCATGAGAGCATTATCAGGCCGTCGCGAACAGCGACTGCTTCATACTGGACAGTGTCGGAGAAACCGGCGTTGTCACCCGCGATGATTTTCATGGTCAGCTCGCATTCGGAGTGAACGATGATCCGTGGTGTGAATGTCGGGAAACTGATCTCCAACGCCTGGCCGGCGCGAAGCGCCGATTTGATTTGCGATGCCATTTCCGACTCCCATTCAGTGACCGTGACAAGAGCGACACCGATGTCCGATGTGCCGGACACCAACTTGGGCTGGGGTTCAGGCATGCGCCTGGCCCCCGTTGTCGATGAAACCGCCCTTGGGGGCCTTATGCGGAAGGTCCCAGCCGAAATAGACCTCGGTGGCAATCAGCTTGCCGTCGCGAACGGTATAGACCTCGCTGTTGCGAAACGTCTTGCCGCCCGTCATGTGCGCCTCGTAGACGATGAAGGCGCGCTCTGCGTCCTCTATCTGATAGATGTAGTCGAACCCGGTCATCGCTTTGCTGTTGGGCCAGCAGCGAGTGAAATACGTCTCCCGATCGAGCGCGTTATCGATCGGGCTTGTGAAGTGATAGTCCTCGGCGATCAGCGCTTCGATGGCCGCACGGTCCTTTGAAACATAGGCTTCAAGGCAACCGCGTGCGACGGCGAGCGGATTGGAGTTCATGGCAAGCCTCCTTGATGTCTCATCATGTGCCGCGCAAGACCCGGAAACGGTGCCGCAATTCCTCTGCTTGCATGAAGCGAAAACAGATAAGCATGAGCGTGGTTCCATACAGTTTCCCAACCGGGGATGTACTTTGCTTGAGATCTCTCTTGCCTAGAGACTTCACCCGTCGAGCGTTCCGCGCGCCATCCTCCCCGCCTCCGGCGGCGGAGGAGAATTGGTGTGCATTGCCTAACCTGTGAGGGGGATTGAAGAGGGTGATCAGGCGAGCGCGCCGCCAGCCTTTTTCCAGGCAGCGATACCGCCCTCGATATGACGCGCTGATGCGATGCCGGCATCCTGTGCGGCCTGCACCGCCATGGCGGAGCGCTCACCGAAGGCGCAGTAGAAGAGCAGGTGCTTGTTGCTGGTCGGTTCCGCCAGCTTGTGCAAGAGACCGCCGGCGCTGATATTTTCCTGAAGGTCCGGGTAGGGGGCGTGGAGCGCGCCTGGGATGCTGCCATGCCGGGCGCGCTCGCTCTTTTCGCGCAGGTCGATCAGCACCACGCCCGGCTGTCCGATAAGGTCCTTGGCTTCCTTCGCCGAGAAGGCCCAGCCGCGCCGCGCGACCTCTTCCTGATGCAGCCCCTGATGCATGTTGGCGGGAACCGCGACATCCATCATTTTGGGGTTGGGCAGCTTGAGGCCGTTCATGAGGGCTGCATATTCCTCGACCGATTTCACTTGCAGCCGGGGATTGAAGGCCTTCTCCTCACCGATCGTGCTGACGGTGTCGCCTTTGTAATCATGGGCGGGAAATACCATGGTCGTGTCGGGCAGGCGTAAGAGCCGGCCGAACAGCGATTCATATTGCGCGCGCGGATCGCCGTTCTGGAAATCGGTGCGACCGGTGCCGCGGATCATCAGCGTGTCGCCGGTGAAGACGCGGTCCTGCATCATGAAGCTGTAGGAGTCATCCGTATGGCCGGGCGTGTACATCACGTCCATACTGACACCCTCGATCTGCAGCTTGTCGCCGTCGGCGATGCGCATCGACACCACATCGACGCTGCTCTGTTCGCCCATCACGGTGATGCAGTGCGTGCGGTCGCGGAGCGCGCCAAGGCCGGTGATGTGATCGGCGTGGAGATGGGTATCCACCGCCTTGACCAGATGCACGTCCAGCTCGCGCATCAATTGCAGGTAGCGATCGACCTTCTCGAGCACGGGGTCGATGATGAGGGCCTCGCCGCCGCGGCGGCTGGCGATCAGATAGGAGTAGGTGCACGAAACCGGTTCAAAGAGCTGGCGGAAAATCATCACTTGCCTCTTTCCAAGTCTGAGAACATACACCACAGAGCGTGCCAGGGAAGGCTTTGCCAATCATCCAACAGGGTAGGGTTGGCGATACCGGGAATTCGCCCACTGGGGCATTTTATTCCTATTTTTTGCGCATGATCTTTGCGCCGCGGCGCCGGATTGGCATGGTCGCGTGAGACGATATGGGCAAGTGAGCAGGGCCCGATTTATCTCACCTTGACGACGACCTTGCCCTTCGATCGTCCTGTCTCGATGTAAGCCAGGGCATCGTTAGTCGCTTCGAAGGGGAAGACACGGTCCATCACCGGGCGAATGATGCCGGAGTCAATGAGAGACGTGATCGGGCCTAACTGCTCTCCATTCGCCCTCATGAAAAGGAAAGAATAGCTGATGCCAGCGCGCCTGGCCTTCCTGCTTATGCCGAAGCTCAACAGGCGCATGACCTGCTGCAAGAACCAATTAGACCGGTTTTCCTTCGCGAACGCGACATCGGGCGGTCCGGAGATGGAAATGAGCTGTCCGCCGGGCTTCAGCACGCTCAGAGACTTTTCGAGCGTATCCGTGCCGAGACTGTTCAGAACGACGTCATAACCGCTGAGCACCTTCTCGAAATCCTGTTTCTTGTAGTCGATCACGACATCGGCGCCGAGACTCTTGACCAGATCGACATTCACCGAGCTCGTCGTCGTCGCCACGGTCGCACCTAAGTGCTTCGCAAGCTGAATTGCGAATGTTCCCACACCACCCGAGCCCGCATGGATGAGGACCTTCTGCCCCTTCTTCAGCCTGGCGCGTTCGACCAGCACCTGCCAGGCGGTCAGGCCCACCAAAGGGATTGAAGCCGCTTCTTCCATGGTGAGGTTTTTGGGTTTCAGCGCAACATCGGCTTCATTCATCGCAATGAGTTCGGCGAAAGCTCCGATCCGGTCCTGATGTGGCCGCGCATAGACCTCATCGCCCGGCTTCAACCGCCGC
>VAZZ01000125.1 GCA_005884715.1 Alphaproteobacteria bacterium
CGATGCTGCATTTCTTCATCAACACGGCGAAGTGGCAAAAGCTGCCGAAGAACTATCGGGCGATCCTCACCGCGGCGGCAGCCAAGGCCAATGTCGAGATGCAGGCGAAATACGATCACCTCAATCCGGGCGCACTGAGGAAACTCCTCGCCCAGGCCGCCAAGCTCAGGCCTTTTTCGGGCGAGATCCTCGAAGCCTGCTTCAGGGCAGCGAACGAGACCTATGCCGAGATCGGCAAGACCAACGCAGAGTTCAAGAAGATCCATGATGCGATAATGGCCTATCGCAACGATGCCTTCTTATGGGAGCAGGTAACGGACGGGACCTTCGACAATTTCATGATGAGCCAGCAAAGGAAGAAGATGCTGTGAAGATTCTCGCAGAGTTTTCCCCCTCTCCCGTTGCGAAGCAATGGGAGAGGGTGGCCGAAGGCCGGGTGAGGGCTCTCTCTTCTTACACTAAGTAGTTTGCCGACTAAGGAATCCAGCAACCCCTGATGCATGGGACGCATGTGAGCAAAGATCCCTCATCCGCCCTTCGGGCACCTTCTCCCACGCTTCGCGCGGGAGAAGGGAAACTGGGAGAGAGCTTGGGGTCCAAATCAATCGAACGACGGCGGGGCGGTGGCACCGCCATTTTCGTCGGTCGGCACCGTGATCTCGATCGAATTGGGATCGACCACCGGACCTCCGCCCTTGTAATGCATGATCATCGCCGGGAAGAGCATGGCAAGCGCCACCATGATGAGCTGGATCAGGACGAAAGGCACAGCACCCCAATAGATCTGGCCGGTGGTGACTGGCTGAAGCCTGGCCCCGGTGAGGCGGTCCTTGTAAGGCTGCCGCGGCGCCACCGAGCGCAGATAGAACAACGCGAAGCCGAAGGGCGGATGCATGAAGCTCGTCTGCATGTTGATGCCAAGCAACACGCCGAACCAGATGAGATCGACGCCGAGAGCATCCGCCGGGCCCGCCAGCAAGGGCACGATGATGAAAGCGAGCTCGAAAAAATCGAGGAAGAAGGCGAGGAAGAAGACGAGGAGATTGACGAAGACGAGAAAGCCGAGCTGGCCGCCCGGCAGGCTGACGAGCAAATGCTCCACCCATTTGTGACCATCGACACCATAGAAGGTGAGCGAGAAGACGCGTGCACCGATGAGGATGAAGATCACGAAAGCGGAAAGATTGGTGGTCTGCTCGAGTGCCTGGCGCAGCAAGCTGAAATCAAGCTTGCGCCGGGCGAGCGCCAGCAGCAGGGCGCCGGTCGCTCCCATGGCGCCGCCCTCGGTCGGCGTGGCGACGCCCTGGAAGATGGTGCCGAGAACGAGGAAGATGAGGATGAGCGGCGGCAGAAGATCAGCGACGATCTTCCACACCGCCCCCGGCACCGGGCGCGACGGCGCATTGAGAAGCGACAAGCCGGCGCCGATGAGACCGATAAGAGCGACAAAATAAGCCCACTGGGCGGCGATCCAGACGATGAGGTCGATAAGGAAGCTCAAACCGCGCTCGGAGAGCTGAGGCAAGGCCAGCCAGCTCTGCTGGAAGGCCCCCGCCGCCTTCCACAGCACACCCAAAGCGAGGAAAAGGAATAGCGCGCCGAGGATGGTGGCGATGAGCCTCGGCACATAACGCAGACAAGCGACATAGATAAGATAGACGGCGGCAAGGAAGCCCAGCATGGCCAGCATGCGGGCAGCCTCGCTGAGGAAGCGCGCCTCGAGCCATTCGCTCGCCCCTGCGAAGAACCCATCGAATATGTCGATGGCGAGCTTGGGAGCGAAAAGCACGATCATGCCCCATAGAATGAGCACCAGCGGAAAAGCGATGGCAGTGATCACCGGTCGGTAATCCGCACCTTCGCCGAAGGAACGCGCTTTCGCCGGTAAAGCGGGCGCCGATTTCGGGAAGACCATCGTCATGAGGAAGACATAGGCCATATAGAGAAGGGTGAGCACGATTCCCGGAATGATGGCGCCCTTGTACATGTCGCCGACCGAGCGGCCGAGCTGGTCGGCGAGGATGATGAGGACAAGGCTCGGCGGGATGATCTGGGCGAGCGTGCCGGAGGCAGCGATGACACCCGAAGCCAGGCGCCGGTCATAGCCATAGCGCAGCATGATCGGCAGCGAGATCAATCCCATGGCGATAACCGAAGCCGCGACGACGCCGGTGGTGGCGGCAAGCAATGCGCCGACGAAAACCACCGCATAGGCGACGCCGCCCCTGACCGGACCGAAGAGCTTGCCCGCCGTGTCGAGCAAGTCCTCGGCCATGCCGGATCGTTCGAGAATCAGGCCCATGAAGGTGAAGAAGGGAATGGCGAGCAAGGTCTCGTTCGATATGATGCCGAAGATGCGATCAGGCAGCGCCTGCAGCAAATTCGTCGAGAACAGACCGAGATAGATGCCAAGCGCGCCGAAGCCCAGGCCGACAAAGGCGAGCGAGAAGGCGACCGGATAGCCGAGCAGCAGGAAGATCACCAGTGCGGCGAACATGATCGGCGCCATGTTGTCGATGAGGAAGGCAGTCATGATGCGAAGCCTCCCTTCTATTCAAGCGGCTCGAGCGGCGCATGATGGCCATGATGGGGATGCGGATCGGGGATCAGTCCCTTCATGACGGCAATGCGCTTGATGAGCTCGGAGACGCCCTGGATGAAAAGCGCGAAGAAACCGGCGAGGATGAAGGCACGGGTCGGCCAGACGATGAGGCCGCCGGCCGAACCCGACATCTCGCCTGAGCGCAGCGCATAGAGAACGAAGGGCACGCTCTCATAGACCATGAGGAGGGTGAAGGGCAGGAGCATGACCACATGACCGAAAATGTCGATCCAGTTGCGGATGTTCTGCGACAGGCGGCCGGAAATGATGTCGATGCGGATATGCTCGTTCTTCTGCAAGGTATAGGCTGAGGCCAGCATGAAGACCGCGCCGAACAGATACCATTGCAGTTCGAGCCAGGCATTGGAACTTATGTCGAAGGCCTTGCGGATGATCGCATTGACGGCCGAGACCAGGATGGCGGCCAGGATCAGCCAGATGATATGGCGGCCGATGAAAGCCGTCACCGCATCGATCGCGCGGCTCAGTGCGAGCAATCCGCTCATATGGTCGTTTCCCCTTTTTGTCAGCAGCGAGCATGCGCCCGCTCTCGCCCGGGTTGACCGGGTCGTCGATTTGAGGCGAAACATTAGAGGCAAAGTTTCGCCGGCAAAAGCCTGAATCGAGTACCGTGCATGCTACCTTCGATTAAGCCCGACGGGCGCCAGTCCGCCACCGCCGCCGCCATCCAGAAAGGCGTGTGCCGGCATCTGCGCGCCGCGGGCTTCGCGACCTTGACCGAATTCACTCTTGCGTCAGGCAGGCGGGTCGATGTCATGGGGCTGTCGCCGTCGGGGCACATCTGGATCATCGAGATCAAGTCCTCGCTCGAGGATTTCCGCGCCGATCTCAAATGGCCGGAATACCGCGATTTCTGCGACCGGCTGTATTTCGCCATCACCACTGATCTTCAGCCTGAGATCATGCCAGCGGAAGCCGGCCTCATCATCGCCGACGCCTGGGGCGCTGAGGTGCAGCGCGACCCGGCCGAGCATCTCCTGCATGCCTCGCGGCGCAAGGCCATGACGCTCTCCTTCGCGCGGGCCGCGGCGCTCAGGCTGCACGGGCTTTATGATCCGGAGATGATATAGGGCTGCACGCCCTCCATTTCGTCATCCCGGCGCAAGCCGGGACCCATTAAATTCTCTCCACGCGAGCAGCGCCGCCCGGTTGATTCTATTCAGGGGATCCCGGCTTTTCGCCGGAATGACCGCAAGCCGTCATTTCGGCGCGCGCTTGGCGAGGATGCGCTGCAAGGTGCGCCGGTGCATGTTGAGCCGGCGCGCCGTCTCCGAGACATTGCGGTTGCACAATTCATAGACGCGCTGAATATGCTCCCAGCGCACCCGGTCGGCCGACATGGGGTTTTCCGGCAGGGCCGCGCGGGCGCCACCCGATCCCGTCAACGCACTATAGACGGCATCGGCATCGGCGGGCTTCGCCAAGTAATCGATGGCGCCGAGCTTCACCGCCGTCACCGCGGTCGCGATATTACCATAGCCCGTCAGCACCACCGCCCTGGCATCGGGCCTTGAACGATGCAGCGCCTCGATAACATCGAGGCCGTTGCCATCGCCCAGACGCAAGTCCTTCCGCCACGGTTTCGGCCATGCGCACAGAAAAACCGCGCGTCTCCATGGCGCGCGCCAGCCTCGTTAGGAATGGCTTGTCGTCATCCACCAGAAGCAGCGTCAAATCCTGGGGCACATTCGTCTCGGTCATCAAGATTACATCGTCCTTCCGGACCCCTTATAGGGGGTAAGTTCCGCCATCTCAAACCCTCCCCTCGGCAGCCTTACGCAACGCCACATCGATGCGCGAGCGCGGCCAGGAAATACGCACGCTGGCGCCATGATCGGGATAGGCCCGGTTGGCCAGCGTAACCTGAGCCCCCGACCGCTCGAGCAGTGTCTTGGCGATGAAGAAACCGAGCCCCATGCCCTCATGGCGCCCGGCGGCATCGCCCGGATCACCCGGACCATAGCCTTTGCGCGAAGTGACGAAGGGATCGCCTAGCCGGTCGATGATGTCCTGCGAAAAACCGGGCCCGTCATCGCGTATCGTCACGGTGATATCGGATGCCGACCAGCGCGCCTCGACATCGACACGGGCGGCGGCGAAATCGGCGGCATTCTCGATCAGATTGCCAAGCCCATAGGTGATGGCCGGATTGCGCTCGAAGACGGGCTCGCCCGAGGTTTTCAGCCTGCCGTCATCGGCGGCGCGCGCATCGACGGCAATGGTGACGTCCGATCCGCGCAATGGTGCTACGATATCTTCGAGCATCACCGCAAGTCTGGCCTGCGCCAGGATGGCGTCGGCCGGCGTGTCGCGATTGGCAAGGCGGGAGAGGATCTCGCGGCAGCGCGCTGCCTGGCTGATCAGGAGATCGATGTCCTCGCCCGTGGGCCCGCCTTGCGGCAATTCGCGCTTCAGCTCCTTGGCGACGAGCGCGATGGTGGCGAGAGGCGTGCCGAGCTCGTGTGCGGCGGCGGCGGCAAGCCCATCAAGTGCGGAGAGGCGCTGCTCGCGCGCCAGCACCAGTTCGGTGGCGGAGAGTGCGGCCGACATCTGGCGCGCTTCCTCGGCGATGCGGCGCGCATAGATGGCGGAGAAGACGACGCCGCTCACCAAAGCCGTCCACATGCCGAGGATATAGATGGTCGGCAATTCGAGCGGTGCCGCGGCGAACCACGGCAGCGGAAAGTGATCATAGGCGAGAAAACTCGCGCAGATGAACGCCAGCGCGCCTAAGAACAACGTCCATTTGATCGGCAGTGACGTCGCCGACACGGTGACCGGCACGAGAAAGAGAAAGGCGAAAGGATTCTGCAGGCCGCCGGTCAGATAGAGCAGCAGC
Organism: Alphaproteobacteria bacterium; assembly: GCA_005884715.1. GTDB lineage: Bacteria > Pseudomonadota > Alphaproteobacteria > Rhizobiales > Aestuariivirgaceae > Taklimakanibacter. Next base: position 5,463 of record VAZZ01000125.1, read on the forward strand.
GCCAGTTGCAGGATGTCGTAGCTCAGAAGTAAAGCAGCATTGCGGTCGATGACGATATTGCTGCGCCAGCGCAAAGTGAGGAAGATATTGAGCCAGGCCGAGAGCGCGATTGCGGCGAGACACCAGCCGACCGGCAGGTCGAAGCCCAAGATCCAATGCACGCCGGCGACTGCCGCAGTCTGGCCGGCGACCGCGAGCCAGCGCAGGCGCACCAGGGTTTTGAGCCGCAAACCCTGTTCGCCGATGAGACCCGGAAGGACGCTGCCGCTCTCCGCCGTGTCCATGTTCAGATCCGCCGGCATGATCTTAATGAATCACCTTTCACGGCCTCCTCATGCTGAGGTGCGAGCGGAGCGAGCCTCGAAGCATCCATCAGGATAGAGCGAGTCTGTTGCTACAGACCCTTCGAGGGCCGCTTCGCGGCCACCTCAGGGTGAGGGTGATGGGCCGAACCAAACTCATCAGGCTTTAGCGCATTTTAGGCCAGGTGCGCATGAAATTCGCGAACGGAAATTTCAATGCCTGAAGTGGCGCAAGCCGGTGAACACCATGGCGAGGCCCCGCTCATCCGCCGCCTTGATCACGTCTCCATCGCGCAGCGAGCCGCCGGGCTGGATGACGGCCGTAACACCCGCTTCCGCCGCAGCGATGAGACCGTCGGCGAAGGGGAAGAAGGCATCGGAGGCAACGACGGCACCCTTGGCCAAGGGTTCGGCCTTGCCGGCGGCTTTCGCGGCTTGCGCACTTTTTGCCGCGGCGATTCGGGTCGAATCGACACGCGACATCTGTCCGGCACCGATGCCGACCGTAGCACCCCCCTTCGCATAGACGATCGCATTCGACTTCACGTGCTTTGCCACCGTGAAG
>VAZZ01000595.1 GCA_005884715.1 Alphaproteobacteria bacterium
AGCGGGTGAATTTCATTGCGTCGGAGACGAGGATGGTGCGCCTCGCATTGGCGATGATCGCCTGCGCCGCGCGCACCTCGCGATAGTCGAAATCAAGCAACGCGCCGTCATCATCGATTGCCGACACGCCGATCACCGCATAATCGACCTTGAATTGCTTGATGAAGTCGACCGCCGCCTCGCCGACGATGCCGCCATCGGTGCGCCTGACCATGCCGCCGATGACGATGACATCGACGCCAGCGCAGGGCGTCAGTGTCGTCGCCACATGGATGTTGTTGGTGATGACGAGAAGACCTTCATGCTTGGTGAGCGCGCGCGCCACTTCTTCGGTCGTCGTGCCGATATTGACGAACAGCGAACAGTTGTTCGGGATGAGCTGTGCGGCCCGTTCGCCGATGCGCTGCTTCTCATATTCCGCCAAAAGCCGGCGCGCTTCATAGGCGACGTTTTCGACGCCCGACGATAGCAGGGCGCCGCCATGCGTGCGGGTCAGAAGCCGCTGCTCGCACAGATCATTGAGATCCTTGCGGATGGTCTGCGGCGTCACGGCGAAGCGCTCGGCCAGCCCGTCCACCGTCACTTTGCCGGCCTGGCGGGCGATAAGCAGGATTTCATGTTGGCGGAAGTTGAGGGATGTCATCAGGCCTTTCCGGTGGATGAAGGCAAGGCTGCCCGCAGGTCCGCCTTGAGTTTAGAGCGCCCATGCCCCTAGAGCAAATCCCGCCAAAGTTGAAGACTTTGGCGACAAGGATTTGCTCCAGAATATTAATTTGACGCGATTACTTTTCGGCGAAGTGATTCCACGTCGCCGGGAAGCGCGCTATGAAAAGGACATTACAGGGAGCCCTCTCATGAGCAAAGCCGACTTGCCGGCAAACCTGGTCATCGTCGACCACCCGCTGGTGCTGCACAAGCTGACCTTGATGCGCGACAAGCATACGCCCTCGGCGGTGTTCCGCCAGCTCCTGCGCGAGATCAGTCTGCTTCTCGCTTATGAAGTGGCACGCGACCTGCCGATGACCACCCAGACCATTGAAACGCCTCTGGCCGAGATGGAAGCGCCGATCCTCAAGGGCAAGAAGCTCGTCATCGTCTCCATCCTGCGAGCCGGCAACGGCCTTCTTGAAGGCATGCTCGATCTCATGCCCTCGGCCCGCGTCGGCCATATCGGCATCTACCGCAACCCGGAGACCTTGGAGCCCGTCGAATATTATATGAAGGTTCCCGAGGACATTGCCGAGCGCCGCGTCATCGTGGTCGATCCCATGCTCGCCACCGGCAATTCGGTGTCGGCTGCCATTCAGCGCCTTAAGGATAAGGGCGCAAAAGACATCAAGCTCGTCTGCCTGCTTTCCGCACCTGAGGGCATCAAGCATGTGAATGCCGATCATCCGGACGTGCAGATTTTCACCGCCGCGATCGACCGCAAGCTCAACAGCCATGGCTATATCGTGCCGGGCCTTGGCGATGCCGGCGACCGGATGTTCGGGACGAAGTAGAGGATCGGACCTAAAAGCTTGTGGCCGGGGTTAAACCCGGCCATCCCGCGGTTTTCGGAGAAGCCGATGCGCAAACGCAGAACAATGGAGCGCCAGTTCCGGGTCATGGAACACGGCGCTTCGACGCAGCGTCAGTTAGGGCTTCATTAGCCATCTGAGCCGCTTTTTGCTTTCGCCAATATTTAAGCAGGAATTGGCGGGCAGAATCACGGCCCAAGAAGTCCAGACAGGATCATGGCGCCAAAATGCAGACCCAGCTCAAATGCCCGGATGGCTCGCGCCCGCGTATCCTGTTCGCCGAGGATTCCGACACCGTCCGCCTGATAACCGCAGCCCTCCTGCGGCGCATGGGCTGCGATGTCGATGCCGTCGAGCATGGCGAAGAGGCGCTCGATCTCGCCAGCCGGCAGGCCTACGATCTGGTGCTGCTTGATATCGAGATGCCGGTGATGGACGGGATGATCGCGGCGCGTGAAATCCGCGCTCTGGGCGGTGGTGCCGCGCGCACCCCGCTCATGGCCTTGTCGGCCTATCTGGCCGACTGGCATAAGGGCGGGCACTGGCATGAATGCTTCGACATGGCGCTGCCGAAACCGGCGGGCCGCAGCGAGTTGCAACTGGCGATCCAAAAGATCCTGCGATAAAGCTGAAAGAGCGCCGCAAACGCAGCGCTCTCATTGAACCGCTCACCGATTCTTAAGGATAATCCCAAAAAAACGCGCCAGCGACACCAGCGCGAAGGTTGATGCTTCACTCCTCGTCGTTGGTCTTGGTGACCAGATGATTTTCGAGGGAATCGAGCATATGGAGGAATTCAGCGAGCTCCGGGCTGACGCGCACCGGCCGATTGGCTTGCCCTTGATAGGGCTCCGTGCGGCTTGTCGCCTCAAGGCTACGCATGACTTCTTCTCCTTCGATATTTTTGCTCATAGCACGCTAAATCTAAGAATTACCTAAGACCTACACTACGTCGCACAGACTGACTCGCATCCGAACGTCTGGTTCATTCTGCATTCATGTTGCAAAGATGGGCAACGAGACGGGCGCTCGCGCGGCTGAAGCCGGGCCATTTCGTGGCGAAGCAAAAAAACAAAAATTTGTGATGAAATTGCCACAGTGTCCTGTGCGTATACTCCCATTGCCAACCAACTGCCAACCAACGCCATTTTTCGGGAGATGTTCATGATGAAGCCAGCCGCTGTTTTGAAGATCGTGCCTGCTTTTGTGG
>VAZZ01000598.1 GCA_005884715.1 Alphaproteobacteria bacterium
TTCCATCAATGCTTTCGGCGTGTCGTTCGCGGCCATGGCAAATCCCCGTAAGAATTGCTTCCAACAGCACTATCGGCAAATTTCCACGTCGGGCCCGACGCCCAGTATCGGCTTAGGCTTGAATTCTCGCCTCGCAGGCGATTCCATTGGAGCGCGCGGCTCCGATGACGTTGGATTTTTAGAACAAGATTATCTCATAAAGATGACGAGGCGTAAAGGGCTGCAGCCGCACTGTGCCAATTTGGCAATCTCTATGGACTGATGACACGGGCAACCGACAGGTGATGAGCCCAGCCCGAGGTCGACGCCCGCAATTCAATCCACTCGGCGTAAGTCACGCCAACTGTATAGCCGCTACGATTGACATGTTAGTTTGAAATGTTAATATAAAAGCGAAGACGAAATGAGGAGCGGATGCGAATTCTTTTTCTCGGCGCTGGCGCGGTTGGCGGCTACTTTGGCGGGCGGCTGGCCGAAGGTGGCAATGACGTAACCTTCCTGGTCCGAGCTGGGCGATACGATCAGCTGAAAGCCAACGGAATTCGTATCGAAAGTATCTTCGGCAATGCCAATGTGCCGGTTCGGGCCATCACCCGGCCTGACCTTACGCCCGACTTCGACATCATCGTTTTGACTTGCAAGGCCTATGATCTGGCCTCAGCTGTCGAGGCGATTGCGCCGGCGGTGGGGCCCGATACCGCGATTCTTCCACTCCTCAATGGTGTTGCTCACATCGAACAGCTAAACGCCAGGTTCGGCAGCGATCGTGTCCTTGGTGGGGTTGCAAAGATTGCGGTGACGCTTATGCCGGATGGCGTCATCAAACATTTGAACGACTGGCGGTTTATGAGCTTTGGCGAACAAACCGGTGTCCTGTCTGATCGCGCGAAGGCGCTCAAATCAGCCTTCGATCAAACTAGCGTAGTCGCAAAGACAGTCGACAACATCATGCAGATAATGTGGGAAAAGCTGATCCACCTTTCGACAGTGGCTGGCATGACCTGCGCCATGCGGGCGAGCGTGGGTGACATCGCCCGAACCGAGGACGGCACCAGCCTCATGCTCGAGTTTTTCGAGCGGAATGCCGAAATCGCGCGGCGCGAAGGGTTCACGCCTTCGAGCGCATTCATGGCTGAGTACCAGCAGCTATTTCGAAATCAATCATCGACCTATACGGTCTCCATGCTTCGTGACATCGAAAGGAACGGACCGATCGAGGCAGATCACATTATCGGCTTCATGCTTAAGAAGGCGCTTTTCCGCAAGGTCGACCCGCAATTGCACAGGTTCGTCTACGCCCACCTAAAATCCTATGAGCAACGGCGCAATGGAAACGTTCGGGCGAGTGCTGCATCATGATCCAAAGGGTCGCATCATCCCGGCGAGTCCGATGGCAACTATCAATACATAGCTCAATCCTGTATTTTTCAGTAAGAATCGTCCGGTCCTTTCGATGGGGTTGAGGTGGGATGATACGGCACAAAAAGACTAGGCCCAAAGACAAGTCAGTGTCGGCTGCCGATCAGGCCTATAGCGGCATCATGGATCTGGTCCTATGTCATGGACTGAGGCCGGGCGAGCGAACTTCAGTGAATTTGCTGTCCGCAAAGCTTGGACTCGGACGCACGCCGGTCAAGGAAGCGATTACCCGCCTTCAGACTGAAGGGTTGCTATCGGTTGCTGGCCGCAGCGGGACGGTTGTAAACCAAATCGATCGGGAACGGACTGAGCACTTGTTCGCCCTCAGGCAAGTCCTGGAAGGCTTTGCTGCTGAGGAAGCGGCCAGGAAGGTTACGAGCGACCAGCTCCAAAAGATCCGCGATCTCCTCCAGGAAATGAAGGTCTATTCGAGTGCGCAAGCCAATATTCAGGCAGCAGCGAGCTTTGTCAGGGCCAATGTCGCATTTCATTCGCTGATCGTGGCCGCCGTCGGTAATCCGATCCTGGACCGATTTTACGCTAAGTTGCAAATGCAGTTTCAGATCGTGACGTATTTGGTGCAGCGCGGATACAATCCGCAAGCCGCCGAGCGACGGCAAAAGGAACATGAGGCAATAGCCAAAGCCCTGGCGGCTCGCGACGGTAAGATGTTGAAGCAGGCGCTGAAGTCACACGCTCAAGCGACCGAAGCCACCATTCTGGAAACCCTGGAGTCTGCGCTGCCGCGCCCTGCCGCCCGTAGGCAAGCGAGGCGACGCAAGAGCGCTTAGATTCACGGGCGTTATTTAGTGTTATATTGACATGTCAGTTTGACGTGTTATGACTGACAGTCATGACCGAGAACCGTTCCTCAGTATCCTCACAATCATATCTGGCGGCCTGCGTTCAGGCCGCACCTGTTGCCTTCGATCCTTCGAAGACCGTGGAGAAAGTGCGCGACCTGGCCGCCAAGGCAGCTTCCGCTGGTGCAAGACTGATATTGTTTCCCGAGGCCTTTATTTCAGCCTATCCAAGAGGTTCGAGCTTCGGAACTTCAATCGGCAGCCGCAGCAAAGAAGGCCGCGAGCAATTCGAACGCTATTTTGCATCGTCGATCGATGTTCCCGGGCGGACGACTGACGCTCTGGGCCTTATTGCCAAAGAAAACCGGGCATTTTTGGTCATTGGTGTAATCGAACGAAGTGGCGGAACACTGTACTGTACCGTCCTGTTCTTTGGATCTGACGGCAGCCTCATGGGCAAGCATAGAAAGGTTATGCCGACCGGTGCTGAAAGACTGGTATGGGGTTTTGGCGATGGATCGACCCTACCGGTCTTCGACACTCCAATTGGGCGCATAGGCTCAGTCATCTGCTGGGAGAACTATATGCCGATGCTGCGGGCCGCCATGTATGCGCAGCGAATTCAAATCTACTGCGCTCCGACAGCCGATGGGCGGACAACCTGGCTGCCGACCATGCAGCACGTCGCTCTGGAAGGACGATGCTTTGTGCTGTCGAGCAATCAATTTTGCCGTCGTCGCGACTATCCACCCGACTATGTTTCGGACCTCCCGAACGAGCCTGATGCAATCGTTTCGCGCGGCGGCAGTTGCATCATCGATCCGCTTGGAAACATCCTTGCAGGTCCATTATGGGACGAAGAGGGAATAGTCGTTGCGGAAATAAAACCCAATGCGATCGTGCAGGCCCTCTACGATTTTGATCCGGTGGGTCATTATAGCAGGCCTGATCTATTCTCCCTGACGGTTGACAAGCGTAACAAGCAGGCGGTTCAGGAAAATGGTAATTGATGTGAAGGGTTGCTGTTCCCCAGTTTCGGCAACGTGATCCTTGCCGGCGCTTTACCTGAGCCGATCGCTCTTGCAACTGTGGGCCAAACCATGCGATTTGGAAAATCTCAGCATGGAAGTCATGCCTGCATGCAGTGATCTCTCATCGCGAAGTAGTAATGCCGATTGCGCACTTCATCGGCACACTCGATGCCGCTTTTTGTGCAATTCGCTGTAAATCGCTGTTAATCGCTGTAAATTCCCTGTATTCGGCCTGTGACCCGGCCTACATCGTCAATTTTCACCGGCGAAAAAATCCGAAAATCCCAAGCTGTGTGAATATCTTAGCCCCATTTGGCTACTACGGCGCCACCTCGTGGGCCCCCGCACCGGGCCGCTGCCTTCTATTATTTTCCTCTATTTTATTCTCGCCATAAAGATTGGCGAAGGCCTCGATGAAGCCTCCGGCAGACCCGACACGATGCGCGACACGTGCCTGGCAAAGGATGAGAGCTTCCCCGAAACCGGGTTCTGCAATTGAAGCCCCTGGGTTCGAACAGTTAGCGAATAGTGCTTGCCCAGTGCTTGCCCCGGAAATCCGGACTTGACAGAGCTGAGTATGGAGCGGGCGAAGGGAATCGAACCCTCGACATACAGCTTGGGAAGCTGTCGTTCTACCACTGAACTACGCCCGCCTGCCCGGCTAATGGATAATGGGTCCCGCAGCTCCCGTCCAGTGCCGTCATGATTTTCCCCATCCGGTCGAACCCGGGCAGAGGTGGTGGCAAGAAAAACGGGACACATGATAAGCTGCTTCGACGATGACTAGCGAAATTCGAGTAACGGGCGAGCGACAGCAACTATGAAGAAAGCAACACCGACCATGAAGACGAGTGGCTCGAAGGAACCAAAAGGTGGAGACTCTCCCTCTCAGCTGATAGATGCGAGAATCAAAGAGCTGGGTGACTGGCGGGGCGAGATGCTTGCTCGGGTGCGACGTCTCATCAAGGAGGCTGACCCCGAAGTAGTCGAGGAATGGAAGTGGAGAGGCGTTCCGGTGTGGTCTGACGCCGGGATCATCTGCACCGGTGAGACATACAAGAATGTCGTAAAGTTGACCTTCGCCAAGGGCGCCTCATTGGGGGACCCTACAAGTCTCTTCAACTCCAGCCTCGAAGGCAACACCAGGCGTGCCATCGATTTCCGTGAGGGCGACAAGATCGATGAAAAGGCGTTCAAGGCGCTCATTCGCGCCGCCGTGGCACTGAACTGGTCCTCGGCCGCTAAGCGCCCGGCGAAGAGAGCATAGAGGACGTTATGATTTCCCTATCTGGTCGAAACGGGCGCGCGCCGTCTCTACCCGCGCGCGGTTGCGTTTCGCCCATTCGCCGAGAGCTTTTACCGGCACGAGAAGGTCGCGGCCGAGCGGGGTGAGTTCGTAGTCGACCTTGGGCGGTATTGTGGGCGTGACGGTGCGGATGACGAAGCCGTCGCGCTCCAATCCCCGCAAGGTTGTGGTCAGCATCTTCTGCGAGATACCGCCGATGAGCCGGCGCAATTCGCTGAAGCGCAGCGAACCGTCGCCCAGCAAACTCACGACGAGCACGCTCCATTTATCGCCGACACGCGCCAGGATCTCGTTCACCGACCGGCAGTCGGCCGGTATGTCGCCATTGATGCGCGCCGCGGCAAAGACGTCCCTGAAACTCTGGCTTTGGGCCGGGAGATGGCGGTTCCTTGGTTTCAAAAAAGTGCCTCCGGTTACGGAAAGGTGCCGTCTTGCGGCCGGTTTTCCGGTCACTCATATAGCGCAAGTCACTATTATATACCAAGAGGGCCAGCTATGCATGACGTTGCGGTATTGGTGGGGAGTCTGAGGCGCGACTCGCTCAATCTGAAGCTTGCCAGGGCGCTGGCGAAACTTGGGAAGGGACGGTTCAATTTCAATTTCGCCGAGTTAGGCGACCTGCCAATCTACAATCAGGATATGGAGGCGGATCTTCCGGCAAGCGTGGTCCGCATGAAGAAGGAAATCGCCAAGGCGGATGCCGTCCTGTTCGTAACGCCCGAACACAATCGCTCCATTCCCTCCGTTCTGAAAAATGCTATCGACTGGGGCACCAGGCCCTGGGGGCAGAATTCATGGGCGGGCAAGCCTGGCTCGATCATCGGCACCAGTCCCGGCAATGTCGGCACCGCCGCAGGCCAGGCGCATCTGAGGAGCGTGATGACGATCCTCGATGTCATCTTGCTCGGCCAGCCCGAGGTCTATTTCGTCTCGAAGCCTGGCCTCATCGATGACAAGGACGACATCACCGATGATGCCACGCGCGAATTCCTGCAAGGGTATCTGACGCGCTTCGAAGCCTGGATCGATCAGGTCGCGCAATATGAGGCAAGGACCAAACGGGTCGCCTGATCACACTCCCGGCACCAACGGCTTGACGCACATGGAGAGCTTCAAAAACGGCGCGCACCTCCGCGCCGTCCGATGAAGCCTTTTCGCAGAATCCGGTGATGGCCCGAGGGCTTACGTGGCGGCTGCGGCATGGCTCTATCGAGGGCTTCGTTCCGGCTTAGAAAAGCTCTATCTCGCCGCAGTGGAAAACCCACTCATATCGTCTAAACTGGCCCCATGTATGAAAGTGTGACGCGCAATATCCATGTCGTGGTGCGGCCCAAATATCTGCAGAGCCAGTCGAGGCCTGATGATGATCATTTCGTCTGGGCCTATACGATCACCATCGCGAACAAGGGCATCGAGATCGTCACCTTGCGCACCCGCCACTGGAAGATCACCGACGACCGCGGAAAATTGCAGGAAGTGATGGGCGAGGGGGTGGTCGGCAAGCAGCCGACACTGGCGCCCGGCGAAAGCTTCGAATATACGTCCGGCGTTCCGCTCTCGACGCCATCCGGCTTCATGGTCGGAACCTATCAGATGGAGACGACAGGCGGCGAACGCTTCGATGTCGACATTCCCGCCTTTTCGCTCGATTCCCCACAA
>VAZZ01000597.1 GCA_005884715.1 Alphaproteobacteria bacterium
CAGGACAAGGAAGACGACGTGCTGATCGGGGTGAAATCGACCGCCCTCAAATTCGGCGCGTCGTCGCTCTATTGGATCGGTGGTTTCTTCATCCTCGCCCTCATCCTGTTCGAGGCGAGCCTTTGGCTTGCGCAGGCGCGGCTTCTCGCCCATATGGGGGTTGCCGCGGCCGCCCTCCACGCAGCCTGGCAGATCTCGCGACTGGACATCAATGATCCGCTCAGCTGCCTCAGGCTATTCCGGTCCAATCGCGAATTCGGACTCCTGCTGCTCTTAGGCCTCCTCCTCGACACGCTCACCAGATGACCAGAGATACCCTGTCACTTGCTCAAAATGCGCTCTCACGCGCGAGGCATTTCGGCGCAACAAGCGCTGATGCGCTCGCCATCGACGGGCGCAGCCTTGAAGTCGCGGTCCGCGAGGGCGCAATCGAAAATCTCGAACAGTCGGAGGCCTGCGAAATCGGCCTCAGGGTTTTCGTCGGCCAGTCCTCCGCCGCCATCGCGACCAGCAAAATCGACCAGGCCGGCATCGACAAAATCGCCGAGCAGGCCGTCGCCATGGCAAAGGCGGCACCGCCCGATCCCTACGCCGGGATCGCCGATGCCGGCCAGGTTGCGCGCGACTGGGCGAAGCTCGATATTGCGGGGGAGCCGCTCACCGATGCGGCGGCCTTGCGCGACATGGCGCTCGCCGCTGAGAACCATGCGCTCGCGGTCAAAGGCGTCAACAAGTCGGGCGGGGCCGGCGCTTCCGCATCGGATCGCAGCATCGTGCTCGCCGCCAGCAACGGATTTGCCGGCAGCTACCGGCGCACCGGCATCTCACTCAGCGCCACCGCAATCGCCGGCGAAGCGACTGCGATGGAGCGCGATTATGATTTCTCCTCCGTCATCCACCGCGAAGATCTGCGCAGTCCCGAAGACATCGGCCGCGAAGCCGGGCTTCGGGCCGCCAGAAAGGTCAATCCGCGCAAGGTCAGATCGCAGACCGTTCCCGTCATCTATGACAGCAGGATCGCTTCGAGCCTCGTCGGCCATTTCCTGTCGGCCATCATGGGATCGGCCATTGCGCGCGGCACGAGCTTCCTGCGCGACAGACTCGGAGAGCAGGTCTTCGGCAAAGCTATCGAGATCAGCGATGATCCACTCAAGCCACGCGGCCTCTCCTCACGCCCCTTCGATGCGGAAGGCATAGCCACCAGGGCTTTGCCGCTCGTTGAGGAGGGCGTGCTCAAGAGCTGGATCCTCGATCTCGGATCGGCGCGCCAGCTTGGCCTTGCGACGACAGGACATGCATCGCGCGGTCTTGCCGGTCCGCCGGGGCCCTCCGCTTCGAATGTCGAAATGAAAGCGGGCACCCAAACACTCGCAGCGATGATGAAAGCGATCGGCGAGGGTTTCTATGTCACCGAGTTGATCGGTCACGGACCCAATATCGTGACCGGCGACTACAGCCGGGGTGCCGCAGGCTTCTGGATCGAGAAGGGTGAGATCGCCTATCCGGTCAGCGAAGTAACCATTGCCGGCAAGCTTACCGACATGTTCCTCAACCTTACACCTGCCAATGATCTCACCTACCGCACATCGCTCAATGCGCCGTCCTGCCTGGTCGAAGGGATGACCATTGGCGGACGTTGAACTTCTTCATGCGGCCGTGCGTGAAGCTGGTATGCTTGCTCGTTCTCTCTTCGAGCAGAAAGTCAAAGGCTGGACGAAGAGCGATGGCTCTCCGGTAACCGAAGCCGATCTTGCGGTTGACAAGATGCTGAAAGCCCGCCTGCATGAGGCACGGCCGGATTATGGCTGGTTATCCGAAGAAACGCCCGACACGCCGGAACGTCTCAAGCACCGCCAGGTGTGGATCGTCGATCCGATCGACGGCACGCGGGCTTTCGCGCAAGGTGGCGATGAATGGTGCATCGCGGCCGCCCTCCTCGTCGACGGCAGGCCGCATCTGGCCGCCATCTATCGTCCGCTGCTCGAGGATTTCTATGAG
>VAZZ01000126.1:0-13242 GCA_005884715.1 Alphaproteobacteria bacterium
CGACTGGGTCAAGGAGTTCCAGCACCTGACCGGTGCTGTGGCCAAGGTCGTGTTCATCGGGACCGATGATGAGATCTGGGCCAAGATCAAGGGCAGCGAAGGCAAGGACTTCGACGTGTTCGCCGTCAATACCGCGCAATTGCAGCGCTATATCGATGCCGGCCTCACGACGCCGCACGATCTCGACAAGCTGCCGAACCAAAAGAATGTCCTGCCGCGCTTCCAGGATCTCTCGAAGGTCAAGGGCGTCATGCGCGACGGCAAGGTGCATTCCATTCCGTTCTGCTTCGATTCGATCGGCCTCATCTACGACAAGGACAAAGTCACGCCGGCGCCCGATTCCTTTGAGATCCTGTGGGATCCGAAATACAAGGGAAAGGTTCTCGCCTATGACAATGGCGAGCATAATTTCTCCTTCACCGCGCTGACGCTTGGCATCGCCGATCCGTTCCACCTGTCGGCTGAAGACATGGAGAAGGTCAAGGCGAAGCTCAGTGCGCTCAAGCAGAATGTGCTCAGCTTCTATACGACCCCCGATGAGGCGCTGCAGCTCTACAAGAACAACGACGTCGCCCTGATCTGGGCCAAGTACGGCCAGCAGCAGGTCAAGGCGATGAAAGACGCCGGCGCCAATATCGGCTATGTAAATCCGAAGGAAGGTGCGCTCGCCTGGCTCGACACCTGGGCGATGACGAATGGCGTCCAGGACAAGGATCTTGCCGAAGCATGGGTCAATTTCCTGCTGCAGAAAAAAATCGGCGAGCAGCTTTCCGAACGGACGGGATTTGGCAATACGGTTGCCGAATCAGGCAGCGCCAACCCGAACGACAAGCTGATCTGGCTCGAATTCGTGGAAGACCCGACCAAACGCTCCGATCTGTGGAATGAAATCAAGGCGCAGCCATAACGCGATACTTTCGAGCGGTTGCCCGGGCGCTGAAACCGCCTGGGCCACTGCTCTTCAACGGTCATAGCAGCGCATGTTGCTGGTCGGAGATCAACACGCGAGGGGATGGCGTTTCGCCCTCTCGACCTTGGCCAATGGCCTGCCCTTCGTTTTCATCATCGCACCGCTCCTGAGCTTTGTCGTCTACAGCTTCTTCTGGGTCGAGGGCGGCCAGATGCATTTCGATCTGACGCTCCGTAATTATACACGCTTCTTCACTGACGCCATCTTCGTCCCCGTCCTCTGCCAGACCTGCCTGCTCTGCCTGATGGTCTCCGTCTTCGCAGTGCTGCTCGGCTATCCCGTCGCTTTCCTGCTCGCCACTCTTTCTGCCCGGAGAAAATACATGCTTCTGATGCTGGTGCTCGTGCCGCTGCTGATGAGCTACATCATCAAGATCTATGCCATACGCAGCATCCTGGGCGGAAACGGCTTTCTCAACCGTTTCCTGCTCTGGGCGCAGCTGATCGACCAGCCCCTCACGATCTTCGTCTTCAATCTGAATGCGGTGCTGCTGACGCTGACGATGCTGCTCATTCCCTTTGCGATCCTGCCGATCTTCCTCTCGCTCGAGCGCATCCCGAAAAGCCTCATCGAGGCCTCGATCGATCTCGGCGCATCGAACTGGCAGACTTTCTGCCGGGTCATCCTGCCCCTGAGCCTGCCGGGTGTCGTGACCGCGGCAAGCTTCGTCTTCGTGCTGGCGATCGGCGATTTTCTGACGCCGCAAATGGTTGGCGGGCCGAGCGGCTTCACTTTCGGGCGCATCATCTACAGCCAGTTCGGCTCAGCCTTCAACTGGCCCTTCGGAGCGGCACTTTCCGTCATCCTCGCTCTGGTAATGATCGTCGTGATCGCGCTCGGCAACCGGTTCGAGCGCCGGACATGATGAAACTTTCGCGTTTCGCCTATCTTGCTCTTTCGGCGCTGACGGCGATCGTCTTCATTCTGCTCTATGGTCCGCTTCTGGTTCCCATCGCCTCATCGTTCTTCGAAGTGGCGCATGGCAATGTCCAGTGGGACATGCCTTCCCTCTCGGCCTATGCCGCCCTTGTCCATAATGAGGGCATCATCACGGCCTTCCTCAACACCCTCATCGTCGGCTTCTGCGCCACATTCCTGTCGATGGTGCTCGGCATCCTGTTCGCCATTCACTACCGCAATGGAACCTCGCCCGGCCGCGAGCTCATGCAGTTCGTGATCTTCCTGCCGTTCCTGATGCCGCCGATCATGATCGGCCTCGCGCTCCTGATTTTCTTTCGCGAGACCGACATATCCCGTTCGCTCCTGACCGTGATCATCGGACATACGGTCTTCGTGCTGGCGCTCGCCTATCGGACGATCGTGGTGCGGCTCAAATCGCTGAGCGCCAGCTTCATCGAAGCTTCCTATGATCTCGGCGCCTCCAGCTGGCAGACGTTCTTCTATGTCGTGCTGCCCAGCCTCAAGAGCGCGCTGATCGGATCTGCCGTCCTGTGCTTCGCCCTCTCCTTCGATGAGACGATGATCACCATTCTCGTCACGGGGACCGACAACACGCTGCCCATTCGCCTGTGGGCGATGATGCGGCTTGGCTTTACGCCCGACATCAACGCCCTGTTGGCGCTCATCCTCGCCCTTACGACGGCCATGTGCATTCTCGCCGTACGTTATCTTCTACCCACGGAATCCGCCGACAATGCGGCATGAGTAGCCTGGCCGGGAACTTAGTCCTTTCCGCCACGTTATCGCTGGCCCTGATTGAATCTTTCATCAGCGTTGAACTGCTTTGTTCATGCGAAAGGAGTGAGCAATGGACAGGAGAGTGTTGCTTGCAGGTCTGTTTGGGGTCGCCGGAACAGCCGTCCTCACAGCTGTTCTACCACCTCAGGCGGAGGCGCTGGTGGGCGTTCCGCCCCCAGACCTCACGCCCGGATCGAGCGTCCTTCCTAATCTCGAAGATTTGAAGACTGATCCGGATGATTCCGGGGAGGCCGACGAAGGCTTGCAGCTCGCCCAGTATTACCGTCGTCGGCGCCGCAGGTTTTATCGCCGCCGCCGGCGGCGGGGATGGCGCTGGCGCCATGTTTGCCGGCGCTGGCGGCATCACGGCCATTGGCGTCACCGCTGCTACCGCAGACGCTTCGCAATCTGGATCATGATTTAGTCCAGCGCTGAAAGTCCCGCGTGAATTGAGGAGCGAACTGGAGCGTTGCCCTACGTCGCCGGTTCGCTTCTTTGTGCCCGGCCCCGTAATTGCCCGAGCCATATAATTCTTCGATATCTCGAAGTTCGCCATCGGTCATGTTGCGGGCCGCCCAGATCATTGATCTTTGATCCAAACAAGCAAATTATCCGCCCTCACCCTCGGAACGACAAGCAAACCGAGGCGCCATCCTGTACGGGCTCGTGATGCTGGGCGCCGTGATCGCGCTACGCGACAACGATCTAAGGAGAAGAAGACGATGAGCAACACTGCTCCCAAATCAGCGACCGATTTTCTCGCCGGGATAGAAGGCCAGCGTGTCCTGATCACCGCCGGCGCGTCGGGCATAGGCTTCGCCATCGCGAGCACGCTTTCAAGCCTCGGCGCGCGCGTCGCGATCTGCGATATCTCGGACATGGCAATTGCCGAAGCGAAACGCACTCTACCGATGCTCGTTGCCTGCAAGGCAGATGTGTCGGTCGATGGAGATGTCGAGGCGATGTTCAAGAATGTTCAGAGGGAATGGGGCGGCCTCGACGCGCTCATCAACAATGCCGGCATCGCCGGGCCGACCGGCGGCGTCGATGAGATCACGCCCGCCGATTGGCGCCGCTGCATCGATATCTGCCTCACCGGACAGTTCCTGTGCGCCCGCCTCGCCGTGCCGATGCTGAAACAGGCGGGGGGCGGCTCGATCGTCAATATGTCGTCGGCCGCCGGGCGGCATGGCTATGCCTTCCGTACCCCCTATTCCTCCGCCAAATTCGCGGTTGTCGGCTTCACCCAGAGCCTCGCCAAGGAGCTCGGACCGTCGCGCATCCGCGTCAATGCCATTCTTCCCGGCATCGTCGAGGGCCCGCGCATGGACAAGGTGATCGCCGATCGGGCCCGGCAGATCGGCATCAGCAATCAAGAGATGGAGGAGCGCTATCTCGAGAAGGTATCGCTTCGTCGGATGGTGAGCCCCTATGACGTCGCGAGCATGGTGGCCTTCCTCCTGTCCGATGCCGGTATCAATGTTTCGGGACAATCGCTCGGAGTCGATGGCAATGTCGAAACCCTCTGACATATCGCTCACCGCCACGGCCGTCATCGGCTCAGGCTTCATCGGCCGGGCCTGGGCCATCAGCTTTGCTCGCGCCGGATCGTGCGTCCGGTTGTGGGATCAAGCGGAAGGGGCGGCGGGAAAGGCGCTCGACTATATTTCCAGTATCCTCGATGATCTCGCCCACTACGACCTGCTCAATGGCGAAAGGCCCGCCATGGTGCTCGCCCGCATTTCAGCGACGCCCACTTTGGATGAGGCGTTGGCCGAGGCTGGCTATGTCCAGGAGAACACGCCCGAAGTGCTGGACACCAAGATCAAGGTGTTCCAGATGCTCGACGGAGCAGCGAGGCCCGATGCCATCCTCGCAAGCTCGACCTCGGCGCTCTTGCCTTCGCGCTTCACCGAAGGCCTCAAGGGCCGCCAGCGCTGCATCGTGGTTCATCCGATCAATCCGCCCTATCTGATCCCCGCCGCTGAAGTGGTGCCGGCACCCTGGACATCGGCGGAGACGGTTGAGCGCACAAGGCAATTCCTCCTCGCCGCCGGTCATGCGCCTTTGGTGATGAAGAAGGAGCTCGACGGCTTCATCATGAACCGCATGCAGGGTGCCCTTCTCGAAGAGGCCTTCCGGCTCGTCGCCGATGGCTATGCCAGTGTCGAGGATATCGATATCGGCATACGTGATGGGCTGGCGCTGCGCTGGTCGTTCATGGGGCCGTTCGAGACGATCGACCTCAATGCACCGGGCGGCGTGCGTGATTATGCCGAACGCTATCAGGGCATCTATGAGAACCTGTTCCCGCAAATGCAGCGCCGCGTCGACTGGACCGGCAAGGTCATGGATGTCGTCGAGCCGGAGCGGCGCAAGCGTATTCCGGCCGATCGCCTGCCGGAGCGCCAAATGTGGCGGGACAAGAGATTGATGGCATTGGCAGCCCATAAGAAGCGCGCCGCAAAGGAGATCGGCAATTGACTGCCATCAAGGCAAATTCATCATCACTTGTGCGGTGACTGGCGCCGGCTGCGCGGCCGATCATAATCCCTGCGTCATTGCGATGTGACGGCTTTAGCGCGCTTCCCGGCGAGGTGGAATCACCTCGCCGAAAAGGATTCGCGCCAGATCAATATGTTGGAGCAAATCCTTATCGACAAAGTCTTCAACCGCGGATCAGGTCCGGGGCAGGCCTTTGGCGGGATTTGCTCTAGACCTGCTTTGCTTGCGTGATGCTAGTGAGAAAGCGCCGCACCAATGGATTCTCCGTGGCACTGCGCTGTCCGACCGCATAGAAGATCGAGTCATAGCTGAGAGCGGCATCGCACAGGCAGCGCAGGTCGCCGCGCTTCACCCACGATGCCGCATAATGCGCCGGTAGATAGCCGATGAAGCCGCCGCTCAGTATGAGGATCAGCTGTGCCTCCATCATCTCGACGGTCGCATCGGCCTCACGGTGACCGAGCCGCTTCAGATCCTGGCTATGCAAATACCCTCTGGCGACAATCGCGTGACGCGCCAGGTTGCGGGCGACGACCCTGTCGCTTTCGCCGTACAAGGGATGGCCTTTGGCGCAATAGAGCGACTGTTTCTCCCCACAGATAGGGACATAGGCAAGATCGGACCTCTTGGTCAGGCTCGGCACGATGATGATGTCGCGGGCGCCGGCGATGAGCTGCGCCTCGAGATCCTCAGGCCCGGCGATCATCAGGTCGATCTGCACCGTGGGCGTTGTCTGGCGGAAATGCCCGATTATGCGGGGGAGCGCCAATTCGGGGTTCGTCGCCAGCGCATCCACAGCGCCCAGCTTCACCACGCGCCTCAGATTGAGGGATACGGTGCCGGCCTTGTTGCAGAATCTGTCGACCGCTTCAAACAGTTCATGCGAAGCGTCATAGACGCTGCGCCCGGCTTCGGTCAAAGCAAAGCCGGAGCGGCCGCGCCGGCACAGACGCGCACCGAGGCGGGTTTCGAGTTCGGCGAGGCTCGTCGAAATGCGGGACTGGCTGAGATTGAGGACAAGCTGAGCCCCGGCGAGCCCCTGCGCTTCCGCGATGACGCGGAAGATGCGGACTAGCCGCAGATCGACATCGAGAAGCTGGCGCATCCATACTTCCGTTTTCCGAATGTAACGATCTCATCTTGCCTCCTTTCCGATGGTTTCGGAAGCCCATAAGATGGCGGCAAGCAAGAGGGCCGCCCGGATTCGGACAAAGCCCTGATGTCTCATTGGGATGGGAACACATCTAGGCGCGACGGCAGGACGCGCCGGATAGGGAGGACGACAATGCCGAAGACCTTAAAGACACTCTTATTGTGCCTGGTGGCCGCTCTTGCAGCGGCTGGCTTGACGAATGAGCGCGCCCATGCCGAGGTGGGCAACCCGAACAAAGTCACCTGCATGTATCCGGTCTGGGTGGGCTACGGCCCGATCCACATCGCCAATGAACTCGGCTCTTTCAAGGAGGAAGGCATCGAGGTTCAGGAGATCCTCGATGACGACATGCCGAATGGGGTAGCCGCGATGGAGCGCGGCGATATCGACTGCTATTTGCGGACCGTCGGCGAATATCAGGGACTTGGCCGGCGCAAGGATACGCAAGGCATCATCATCGGCACGATCGATCTGTCGACTGGCGGCGATGGCTGGGTGGCCGACCAGTCGATCAAGTCGGTCTGCGATCTCAAGGGCAAGACCATCGCGGTCGAGCCGAACCTGCCGGCCCGCCTCATCATGCAGATGGCGCTCAAGAAGGAATGCAATCTCTCGATCAAGGACACGACGCTCACCGATATCGCCGCAGCCGACGCGATCGGCGTGTTCACCGATCCCAAGGTGGCAGCGATCGGGACCTATGAGCCGGTGCTGAGCCAGGTGGTCGCGGCGCATAAGGAGCGTGGCGCCCATATCCTCGTCTCGTCAAAGGACCAGAAGGACCTCATCCTCGACATCATCATGGCGCATACCGGCGAGCTCAAGGCGAACCCTGATAAATACGTGAAATTTCTGCGCGCTATCTATCGCGCGGTGGACTATTTCAACGCCAATCAGGAAACCGCCATCCCGATCATCGCCAAGCAGTTCTCGATCACGGCGGACGACTTCAAGGCGACGCTGCCGAATTTCCGTTATACACCGCTCGCCGAAGCGAAGGAGTTCATCGGCACCGTCGACAAGGAAGGCCGCGTCTATGAGATCTTCAATGAGGCGATGGATCTCAACCTCGAATTCGGCTCTTCCGATGTGAAGCTCGTGCCGCAGGATCACATCGACCGGTCGATCATCAACAAGATCCAATAGCCATCGCAGAGATGGCCGTTGGATCCACCGGGGGCGGCGTGGCGCGATCTCATCGTGTTTCGCGCCGCCCCGCGGCCGAGACAGGAGCTGTGGCTCAGCATCGGGGCCTTCCTCGCCGTTCTGATCGTCTGGCTGATCGTCGCGGAATCGGGCCTCGTCCATCCACAGATCCTGCCGTCGCCGCGCGCCGTGATGGCCGCCTGGTGGCGTCTCTTCACCGAAGCCGAATATATCAGCGATATCGGCATCAGCGTGGCACGCGTCTGGGCGGCCTTCCTCGCTTCCGCTGTCATCGCCATACCGCTCGGCATATTGATGAGCGGCTATCGCGCCATCACCGCCCTTTTCGAGCCGATCATCGATTTCGTGCGCTATCTGCCGGTCCCGGCGCTGGTGCCCTTGACCTTGATCTGGCTCGGCATCGGCGAAGGCTCGAAAGTGACGCTTCTGTGGATCGGCACCTTCTTCCAGCTCATATTGCTCATCGCCGATGATGCGCGCCGGGTGCCGAAAGAATTCATCGAAACCGGGCGCACTCTCGGCGCATCCGATACCGCTTTGATGAAGGACGTGCTGCTCCGCGCGATGCTGCCCAATATGGTCGACAGCCTGCGCATCACGCTCGGCTGGTGTTGGACCTATCTAATCGTCGCCGAGATCGTCGCTTCGAGTTCAGGCATCGGCTATGAACTGTGGACGGCGCGGCGCTATGGCAAATCACCGGAAGTCTTCGCCGGCATCCTGACCATCGGCATCATCGGTCTTGCCTCCGACCAGGCGATCCGCTTCCTGCACCGGCGCTGGTTCCGGTATCTCCATTGAGCATGAGCATGGCGAATTCGAGCTTCATCCGCATCGCCCAAGTGGCCAAGGAATTCACCGCCCCCGACGGCAGCATTATTCCGGTGGTGGAACCCCTCTCCATCGATGTACAAGAGGGCGAGTTCGTCGTGTTTGTCGGTCCATCGGGCTGCGGCAAGACGACGGTCATGCGCATGGTGGGTGGTCTCGAAACGACGAGCGCCGGCGACATCTACCTCAATGGAAAACGGGTCGAGGGGCCGAACCGCGACAAGGGCATGGTGTTCCAGTCCTATTCGTCCTTCCCGTGGCTCACCGTACTAGGCAATATCCGCTTCGGGCTGAAATACCGTGATGACATATCGGCCGACGAGAAGGAACGGATCGCCCGCCATTATCTCGATCTCGTCGGGCTTACCCCATTCGCCGACTATACGATCAACCGCATTTCGGGCGGCATGCGCCAGCGCGTCGCCATTGCGCGGACCCTTGCCGCCAATCCGCTGGTCCTCCTGATGGACGAGCCCTTCGGGGCCCTCGACGCGCTGAGCCGCGAGCGCCTGCAGATCCAGCTCATGGATCTGCGCCGGGCCGAGCGCAAGACGGTCATCTTCGTCACCCATGATGTCGATGAAGCGGTGCTGCTCGCCGACCGCATCATCGTGTTCTCGGCACGGCCGGCCCGTGTCCTGGCCGATATCGCGGTCAGCGCCACGCTGCCTGAAAAGCGCAGCCTCGATATTCTCGACATCCCAGAATTCCGCAAGATCCGCCGTGACGTGCTGGCGCTGATCCGCAATGAGGAGACACGCATGGAGGCAGCAGAGTAATGGCGGTTTTCGATTTCAGCGGCAAGCGCGTCCTGGTCACCGGGGCGAGCCACGGTATCGGTTATGCGGTGGCTGAGGGTTTTGCCAGATCGGGTGCTGAAGTGACGATCCTGTCGAGCACGGCCGATATCGCGGAAGCCGCCACGCGGATGACGGCCGCTTCCGGCCGCAAGGTGTGCGCCGAAATCTGCGACATCACCGATCGCGATCAGGTGCGCCGGTCGGTCGGCGGGTTGGGCCCAATAGATGTGCTCATCAACAATGCCGGGCTCGAGCGCCTGACGCCCATGTATGAAGAGGGTGATGAGGTCGAGCGCCTCTTCGCCCGGATTATCGAGATCAATCTCATCGGCACTTATTATGTGACGCGGCAGGCCCTGACCCGGATGCCGGCCGGTTCCAGCATCATCATCACGGCATCGATCTGGTCGAAGAGTGCGGCCGCCGAATTCGCCGCCTATGTCACCTCGAAGCACGGCAATCTGGGCTTCATGCGGGTTCTCGCCAAAGAACTCGGCCCTCGCAATATCAGGGTCAATGCGGTGTGCCCGGGCTGGGTGAAGACCCGCGCCGCCTTGCGCTCGCTGGAAGAAGTCTCGGCCCGGGCCCAAATCAGCGAGGACGACATGCTGGGCCAGATCCTGGCGGGCCAGGCACTCCCCGGCCTCATGGAGCCCGATGATGTGGCCAATCTCTATCTGTTCCTCGCCTCCGACCTTGCCCGCAACATCACCGGACAGGCGGTCAATGTCGATCGCGGCGAGGTGATGGCATGACCTCGCTCAAGGGGAAATATGGCGTCATCACGGGCGGTGCCAGCGGCATCGGGCTCGCCATTGCCACTGCTTTCACAGCCGAAGGCTGCCATGTGACGATCGCCGATCGCGCCAGTGAAGACAAGCTCGTCGCGGCGGCATCGCAAGCCAGGGCGCAAGCCCGGCGCCTCGATGTCGCCAATGAAAGCGAGATCACAAGCCTCTTCGGCAGCGTCGCGAAACAGGGCGGCATCGATATCCTCGTCAATTGTGCCGGCATATTGATCGAGAAGCCGCTGCTCGAGACAAGCGCCGGTGATTTCGACCGGCTCATCGGCGTCAATCTCAAAGGCGTGTTCCTCGCCGGGCGCGAGGCGCTCCGGCTCATGGTGCGCCAGGACCGCGGCGGCCGGGTCATCAACATCGCCTCCGAACTTGCTTATCTCGGACGCGAGAACTGCTCTGTCTATTGCGCATCGAAAGGCGGCGTCCTGTCGATGACACGCTCCTGGGCGCGCGAATTCGCGCCCAAGATCCTGGTCAATGCCATAGCACCAGGGCCGACCGACACACCGATGCTGGGCATCGAGCAGACTTCGCCCGAGACGCGCGCCAAGGAGACGCAAAATCCGCTCGGCCGCCTCGGCCAGCCGGAAGAGATCGCCGCAGCCGCAGTGTTCCTCGCCGGACCAGGAGCAACTTTCATGACCGGCCAATGCGTTAGCCCCAATGGCGGCACGGCGATGTTTTAGATATGATACGATTAGGTTTTATTTTCCTTCACCCTGAGGTGCGAGCGAAGCGAGCCTCGAAAGGTATGTTTCAATGCGCCCGCTCTATCCTGTTGGGATGCTTCGAGGGCCGCTTCGCGGCCACCTCAGCAAGAGGGGTGTTGGGAGAATGACGCGATGCGCAAAGTGGAGATGGAGCAGACAATGAACAAGAAGTCGAGCAACGCCCAATTCCAGCCACTCGATTCAGGCCTCGTGCCGCGCTTTGCGGGGTTGCCGACCTTCATGCGCTTGCCGATCGCCAAGCCCGATGAAGTCGATATCGCGCTGGTCGGCGTTCCCTTCGATGGCGGCACCACCAACCGCACCGGTGCGCGCCACGGGCCGCGCGAGATCCGCAACCAGTCGAGCCTGGTCAGGCGCGTCCATCATGTCACCGGCATCTCGCCTTTCGACCGCATCAGGTGCGGCGATTGCGGCGATGCGCCGATCAACCCGCTCGATCTCAATGCGAGCCTCGACAGCATCAAGCGTTTCTTCGCCGAGATCCATATCCTACGTGCGCTGGCGGTGAAAGGGCCCGTCGGCTTCATCCATTTCGATGCCCATTCCGACACCTATGACAGCTTCTTCGGCAACCGCTACAATCACGGCACGCCGTTCCGCCGCGCCATCGAGGAAGACCTGCTCGATCCCAAGCGCATGATCCAGATCGGCATACGCGGCGCCATTTCCGATGCATCTAACTACGATTTCGCTCGCGATGCCGGGGTGCGCATCGTCTTCATTGAGGAATTCACCGAACGCGGTCCCCAATCGGTCATGGCAGAAGCGCGCCAGCTCGTCGGCGAGAACCCTACCTATGTCTCCTTCGACATCGATGCGCTCGATCCATCGATCGCCCCCGGCACCGGGACGCCCGAGATCGGCGGGATCACCACGCGTGAAGCTCAGGCGCTGGTCCGGCTGCTCGACGGCATCGACATCATCGGCGCCGACCTGGTCGAGGTCTCACCGCCTCTCGATCCGACCGGCGCTACCGCGCTTGCCGGTGCCACGCTGATGTTCGAGCTTCTCTGCGTCATGGTGAGCGCTTAGAAAAAAGCGAGCTAAGTAGCCGCTTTCCTAAAAAAGTGGGTCACCGATGAAGATGTCAATGAAGGTTTTGCGCCTTCCACCGTCCGTCATCCCGGCGAAAGCCGGGACCCCCTAAATAGAATCAACCGGGAGGCGCTGCCCGCACTTCATGAATTTAATAGGCCCCGGCTTTCGCCGGGGTGACGGACGGTGGGTATGGTGGAGATTTCGTATTTAACAGTCTTAACCATCGGTGCCGAAGATGCCGAGGGCCTCGCTAGCGGCAAGTCCGCCGGCATAGACCAACGAACCCATCATATCGGGCGCGAAGCGAGCGCCCTCCTCGTTGGTGAAAGCCGCCACCACAATACGCTGCTTCGGTAAGAAGCCCGTGGATTTCAGCGTCTCGACCACTTCCAGGCCGGCAAGGACGCCATAGCTTCCATCATAAATGCCGGTATCGATCACCGTATCGAGATGGGAGCCGACCATCAGCGGCGGCGCTTTCGGATCCTCCGCAGGCCCAGAGGGCAAGGACATTGCCGATGCGGTCGATCTTGACGTCAAGCCCGGCGGCTTTCGCCCATCCGACGAAATGGTCGCGACCGAGCTTGTCGGCAGCGGAGGCGGCCAGCCTTGTGAGCTTGCCGTCAGCCCCGCGGCCGATCTCGCCCAATGCGCGCAAGCGTGACAAGAGACGCCTGGCGTCGATCGACAGATTGGTCAACGGATCACCGGCAACTCGCGCGGGGCCCGCCTGGTCAGAAGACGCGACCCCTCCTTTGTCACAGCGATATTCTCCTCATGAACGATCATCTTGCCCGGCGCATATTCCATGCCGGGCTCGATGGTGAGCACCATGTTCTCGACGATCCTTGTGCCGTCGCCCAGACGATGCGATGGCGGTTCGGTCAATTGCAAACCGAGACCGTGACCGAGGCGGCCGACATTATTGCCAAAGGCGCCCGCTGCTTCGATGATCCTCGACATTGCCCACCAGACATCGTCGGTCGTAGCACCCGGCACTACGGCAGCGATGCCGGCTTCGGTCGCAAGCCACAGAGCCTCATGCACGCGATGCACTTCATCGGCCACCCGGCCCACGGCATAGTTGCGGTCGAAATCGCAGAAATAGCCGTCGAAGGTCGAACCCGTATCGATGAAGAGGATATCGCCATCTTCCAGAGCGCGGTCATGCGGGCCGCAGACGATCTGCGCCACGCCGCCCGGTCCCGATATTGCCGGCATGAAGGGCGTCGCATCGGCACCGCGCCGCGCGATATCGATGCGCAATTTGCGCACCACGTCGCGCTCGCTTTCGCCCGCCGAGATAAGAGACGGCAGCGCCTCATAGGCATCACTGGCGATCTGGCAAATATAGTGAATGTGGTCGATCTCGGCCGCAGTCTTGACCATGCGGATTTCCCAGATACAGGGCGATCCGTCCTCGATGGCTGACCCTAAGCCTTCGCGAAAGCTGAGAAATTCCGAGACCGGCATCCGCAACGCCATTTCGCGCCCTATCTCGGCGCCGATCTTGCCGAATTTGCGGGGGATGCCCCTGATCGTCGAGGTG
>VAZZ01000126.1:13302-13617 GCA_005884715.1 Alphaproteobacteria bacterium
TCGGGCACTGGGGCCGGCCAGGTGCGGATGTCCTTGAGCCAGGTCAGCGCCATTTCCGGCGCGCCGATCTCCGGAATGACGGCAATCGGCGCGCCTTCGAGCGGCACGATGATGAACCAAGGCCGCGTCGGGCTTTCCCAGAATTGCGAGTCGAAGCCGGTGAAATACCGGACATTCGGCGGCGCGGTGAGAAGCAGCGCATCGAAGCCGTTGCGCTGCATGATCCTTTGTGCGCGCGCTGTGCGCAGCTCGAATTCGGCCTGCGTAAAGCCGCGCTTGGGGATTTTCAATCCATTTGGCACGAGGAGCATCCTT
>VAZZ01000596.1 GCA_005884715.1 Alphaproteobacteria bacterium
GAGCGAGATTCTGATTTCCGGCAAGCTCAGGGATGTCGCTGACGTGATCGAAGCCACGCGCGCCAAGGCGCGCAAGGAAAAGGGCTGGATCATGGATACATATCTTTTGCGCTACCCGCAGAAGTAAAGGCGCCGCGCCCTTTTCACCAGCAGCAATAGCCGCCATCGGCGAGAACGATCGATCCCGTCATCAGGCTTGCCGCATCCGATGCCAGAAAATGCACGACCGAAGCGATCTCATCAGGCTGACCGACCCGGCCCATGGGCGTCATTTCCAGCCATGTTTCATACATCGCCTTGTTTTCCCGGATGCCGAATGAGGTGAGCGGTGTCTCGATATAGGTGGGCGCCACGGCATTGACCCTGACCCCGCTCTTCGCCCATTCGGCGGCGAGCGAGCGCGTCAGATGATGAACGGCCGCCTTCGACGCATTGTAGAAGGATTGCGGCTGAGGCTTGTTGACGATGAAGCCGGACATCGAGCCGATATTGACGATCGAGCCGGATTTTTGCTTCAGCATCTCGCGCCCGAAGGCGCGACAGCACCAGAACAGGCCATCGACATTGACGTCCATATGATGGCGCCAGTGCTCATCGCTCGTATCTTCGGCCTTGACGTCGCTTTTGGCAACGCCGGCATTGTTGACCAGGATGTCGACGCGGCCGTGCTGCTTGATGATCTGGGCGGCGACACTGTCGACTTCCTTCGATTTCGTGACGTCCAGCTTCACGCCGTGCGCCTTGAGACCGAGCTTCTTCAGTTCACCGACGCTGGCCTCGACCCGCTCGGCCATCATATCGGCGACGATCACCGCCGCTCCCGCCTCGCCAAGCGCTCTGGCGCAGGCGGCGCCAATTCCCTGGCCCGCTCCCGTCACCACCGCAACCTTGCCATCAAGCTTCAATTTTTCCAGATACACTGTCCTGATCCTCTCAACTCAACTCATCCACTGTCCGCCATCCACATTGAAGGTCTGCGCCACGACATAGTCGCTCTCCGGTGAGGCGAGAAACACCGCGCAGCCAACATGATCTTCCGGTTTGCCCATGCGCCCATAGGGTACGCCTTCGCCGACCCGGCGCTTCTTCTCGCCGGGCGGAAGCCCCTCATATTTGGCGAACAGTGCATCGACTTCATCCCACATCGGCGTATCGACGACGCCCGGCGCGATGCCGTTGACATTGATCCGGTGCTTGATGAGGCCGAGGCCCGCCGACTGGGTAAGGCTGATGACGGCGGCCTTGGAGGCGCAATAGACGGCGACCAAAGCTTCGCCGCGCCTGCCAGCTTGCGATGCCATATTGATGATCTTGCCGCCCTTGCCGCGCTTTATCATGCTCTTCGCCACAGCCTGTAGGGTGAATAGGAGGCCCTTCACATTGACGGCGAAGATCCGGTCATAGCTCTTCTCGCTGATCTCCTCGATCGGGGCGAGGCCGAAGATTGCGGCGTTATTGACCAAAATGTCGATGCCGCCGGCTTTCGTCTCGACTTCTTCTACCAACCGGTTGATCGAATCCATGCGGGTGACGTCGAGATGCGCGGCAAACGCGCCGCCACCGGTGTCACGGGCGGCTTCGCGTGCCGCATCATCGTCGATATCGGCGATGCAGACCCGCGCACCCTCACGCGCATAGCCCTCCGCTATGGCACGCCCGATACCGCGGGCGCCGCCCGTGACAACCGCTGTTTTGTGTTCGAGTCGCATTTACCTGATCGACTTTCCGGTTTCATCGAAACGATGGATGCGGCCTTTTTCCGGCGTGAGCCATATCTTGGAGCCCGGACCTTGCGGATATTCGCCGGCGGCACGCACGGTAAGCCGGCCAAGCTTGCCGGCGTCAATATGGAGGAACGTGTCAGCACCAAGGTGCTCAGCCAATGCAATGGTGCCTTCCCATTCACCCGATTTGTCTGAAAGGGCGATATGTTCGGGCCTGACGCCGATCGTCTGCGTCTTGTATTTCGCGGCGACGTCGCCCGTAATAATGTACATCTTGGGCGAGCCGATGAAGCCTGCCACGAACAGCGAATCCGGATTGTTGTAGAGTTCGAGCGGCGAGCCGACCTGCTCGACATTGCCCTTGTTGAGCACGACGATCCGGTCGGCCAT
>VAZZ01000599.1 GCA_005884715.1 Alphaproteobacteria bacterium
GCGGCGATGACGAGATCGGCGCGACGCACGACGCCGGGCAGGTCCTTCGTCTTCGAATGGGCGATGGTGACGGTGCAGTTCTCCTGCAGCAGCAATTGAGCCACTGGCTTGCCGACGATATTGGAGCGGCCGATGACGACGGCTTCGAGCCCCTCGAGCTTGCCCAGCGCATCCCTGGCCAGCATCACCGAGCCGACCGGCGTGCAGGCGACGAGCGACTCCTGGCCGGTGGCGAGCTTGCCGGCATTCACCACATGGAAGCCGTCGACATCCTTGGCCGGATTGACCGCATTCAGAACCTTGGTTGAATCGATCTGCTTGGGCAGCGGCAATTGCACCAATATGCCATGCACGGCCGGATCATTGTTGAGCTTGTCGACCAGGCTGAGGAGATCCTTCTCTGAGGTCGATGCATCGAGGCGGTGCTCCCAGGAATTCATCCCGACCTCGACCGTCTGCTTCGCCTTGTTGGCGACATAGACCTTGCTCGCTGGATCCTGGCCGATCAGCACGACGGCAAGGCCCGGCTTCAGACCATGTTTCGCCTCGAGCTCCTTCACCGCCTTGGCAATGCGGGCCCTGAGGCCCTCGGCATAGGCTTTCCCGTCGATGATTCTTGCAGTCATGGGGTATGATCCTGAACGAGCGATGCGAGCTTTTGCTCGATGGCGGTGGGGTTCCCGGTGATCCTGACCGTCTTCAGGCGGTCGCTCTCGCCGGCGGTGATGGTGAAGGCCCTCTTAGGCAAGCCGAAGGCTTCGGCCAGAAGTTCGATAGCCGCTTCATTGGCCTTGCCCTTTTCCGGTTGCGCCCTGACTTTGACCTGAAGCGACACGCGCCCGTCGGCACCGGTATGAAGGCCGGCGATCTGAGCGCGCGCCGACCTGGGCGTGACACGCAGATAGAGGAGGCCGCCCGTGCCGTCAGGCCTGAAGGGCCGGGAGATCAAAGCAGCTGCACACCATAATAGACGACGAGATAGCGGATGAACTGCAAGGCGATGATCGCGATGATCGGCGATATGTCGATGCCGCCGAGATCCGGCAGGAAGCGCCTGATCGGACCCAGCACCGGCTCGGTCAGCCTAAAGAGCGCGTAGGAAACCTGGCGCACGACATTATTGTGGTTGTTGATGATGCTGA
>VAZZ01000130.1 GCA_005884715.1 Alphaproteobacteria bacterium
CATCACCACCATCTTCGTGACGCATGACCAGGAAGAAGCGCTCAGCCTTTCCGACCGCATCGTCGTCATGAATCACGGTGTCATCGAACAGAACGGCACGCCCGAAGACGTCTATCGCCTGCCCGCTTCGAAATTCGTGGCGAGCTTCCTCGGGCAGTCCAATCTGATCGCCGGCACGATCGTATCGACCGCGAAGGGCAAAGCCCGGATCGCCCTCCACAATGGCTCAAGCATCGAGGCTGAGGCACCGCAATCGGCGAAGAAGGGTGGCAAGGTCACGGTCATCGTCAGGGCGCAGCGCATCGAGGTCGGCAAGCAGGCGTCGGCGGGATGCAACAAGCTCAAGGGCAAAATCGCCGCCACGTCCTATCTCGGCGGCACGGCCATCTATGCCATCGAGGCACAAGGCCTCACGCTTCAGGCCAACACAATCATCGATGCCCATGTCTTCCGCGAAGGCGATTCCGTCGATATCGGCTTTTTGCCCCGTCCGACTGCGTGCTGCTCGGTGAGGACGACCGGCGGCTCGTGTGAGCCGAAGCGCTCAGACCAGATACATCAGCCGGCCTTGTAGCCGGCAGTGACCTCACCTTTATGGGCAGCAAAGGCTGCGAGGACTTCAGCCTTTTCGCGCTTGGGGACCTTGAAGTGGTCGAGGGTCCGTCCAAGTTCCGCTGCGACCTCATCGAACTCCGCGGGAGAGATCCGGAACTCCCGATGCGCCTCTTCAAGGCCCAGCGGCGTCTTGCCCGGTTTAGTGGCCGTGAACTTGAAAGGTCCATCCGCAACGTCGCAAACCCATAGTGTCCGCATGAACTTTAGGCCAGGCAATCGATCCAGGTTCTTTGTGTGCCATTTCCGCAGTTGCGGGTTCTTGGACTTCTGGCCGACGATGGGGTTCTTCACTAAGGCATCGCTGAAGTAGTCCACGACCGCCGCGATGGCGAAGACGCCGCCGAGCCGATCATAGAGACTTTTCTCAGGCGTCGTTGCGGCGTGGACGTTATCCAAAGGCGCGAATATGGTCACGGGCGCCGCACTTAGCGCCAGACCTGCCACAAGACTACGCCTGGTGATAGAAGTCGAAGCACAGTGTGCCATGATTTACCTCCCTATAACCGCAGTGGGTGATAACCCATTAGATGCATTTCCTCTGGATTGGTTCCCAACAGCGGGCGCAAGGCGGGCGCCAACGCTTACAACTCTTTGAATCATAAGAGAAGAAACTCGTCGCTCGCGATCTAAGCCAAGGCGCAAGCACGCCGTGGTTGGCATCACCAAAAGCGCGGGTGTAGACTATGCGCCGCGCGGCATCCGCATCGACGCAGGTCTCTCCCGGCGCGATCGACACGCCGATAGTCGCCGACAGGCTCGAAGGTCAGGCTGGCGCGATGGGCCGGCCACTGAGAAAGATTTTGTGCGCGCACTCAGCCTCGCCGAACTGAAGGCCAAGGGTCGGCTCGTGCTGCATGGCCGCCATTCCCCGATCCTGGTGGTTCATGACGGGGGCCGCGTCTTCGCGCTCGACAACCGCTGCCCGCATATGGGCTTTCCGCTCGATCGCGGCAGTGTCGAGGACGGCATCCTCACTTGTCATTGGCATCACGCGCGCTTCGATCTGGCGAGCGGCTGCACCTTCGATCTCTGGGCCGACGATGTCCCGACCTGTCCGGTCGAGCTGCGTGATGGAGAGGTCTGGATCAAGCCATCATTCGGCGATGGCGATACCTCGCACCACTGGCGCCGCCGGCTCGACGACGGCCTTGCCCACAATCTCGGCCTCGTGATCGCCAAGGCTGTTCGGGGACAGCTCTCGGCCGGCGTGCCCTCACGCGAGATCCTGCGCCAGGCGGCGGTGTTCGCCGTCCATAACCGCGACGGCTGGGGAATTGGTGCCACCATCCTCACCGCGCTCGGCAACCTGTTCCCCCTGCTGCCGG
>VAZZ01000127.1 GCA_005884715.1 Alphaproteobacteria bacterium
ATCGATGTGTGGACGGCGCTCAATATCCAGCATGTCGAAAGCCTGTCGGATGTCGTCGCTAGCATCACCGGCATCACCGTCCGCGAAGTGGTCCCCGACACGGTCATCGAGAAAGCCGACGATGTCGTCGTCGTCGATATCACGCCCGACGAGCTGCTTGAGCGTCTGAAGGACGGCAAGGTCCATCTGCCCGATAATGCGCGCCGGGCTGCCGACAATTTTTTCAAGCCCGGTAATCTGACGGCATTGCGGGAACTGGCGCTGAGGCGTACTGCCGACCATGTCGATGACGAGATGGTCACCTATCTGCGCCAGAATGCCATCGAAGGGCCGTGGCCGACGGCCGAGCGCATCCTGGTCTGCGTCGGGCCTGATGCGCAGTCGCAACATGTGATCAGGGTCGCCAGCCGCCTGGCGAATGGGCTCAATGCCGGCTGGGTGGCGGCGCATCTCGACCAGATCAGCCGCGACACCCGCGATCCCGAGGCCATGAAGCGCGTCGAGGACGCGCTCAAGCTGGCGGGGCGGCTGGGCGCCGATGTCTCGCGGCTATCGGCGCGCGATCTGCCAGCAGAGGTGCTGCGCTATGCCAGGCGGCTTCTTGGCCGGTCGCTGTCAGATGAGATCACCAAGCAGGCGGAAGGCATCGCCGTCCATATCGTGACGTCGCCGAAAGGAAAGGCGCCGTTCTTCCACTGGCCGCGCCCGCTGATCGCGGCAAGCGCGTTCTTCGCCGCAATTAGCGCGGTTGCGCTGGCGCTCGGCCTAGGGCTTTATGCATTGCACTGGAACTGGCTGAAGGCACCGGCGATCTCCATGTTCTTCCTTGCCGCGGTGCTTCTGTGCGCCAACCGATTCGGCACCGGCAGCGCGCTTGTCGCGTCCATATTGTCCTTCTTCGCTTACAATTTCTTCTTCATCGAGCCGACCTATACCTTCACGGTCGCGAGCCCGCATGAACTCCTGGCGCTCACCGTGTTCCTGCTGGTCGCCATCATCACCGGCGGGCTGTCGGGACGGGTGCGTGAACAGTCCGATGCCGCGGGCCGGCGTATCTTCCAGACCCAGATGCTGTTCGATTTCTCGCGCAAGCTCTCTGGCACTGCGGCGCTCGATGACGTCCTGTGGGCCGTCGCCTCGCAAACGGCGTCGGCTATCAAGGGCGAGACGATTGTCCTCCTTGCCGGGGATGACGAACTTGCGATCAAGGCCGCCTTTCCGCCCGAGGACACCATGGGGGCCAGTGAATGGACGGCGGCGCGCTGGGCGCTCAACCACCGCGAGCCGGCAGGCCTCAGGACGGCAACGCTTCCCAGTGCCCATTTCACCTTCCGGCCGCTGCAGACACCGCGCGGTGTCGTCGGTGTGATCGGCCTCAGGCCCGGTTCCGCCGGGCTCTCGGCGGAAGATGATCGTGTCGTCGATGCGCTGGTCGACCAGACGACGGTCGCGATCGAACGTACGCTCCTCGTCGGCGATGCGGTGCGCGCCCAGGCCGCCGCCGAAAGCGAACGCCTGCGCTCCGCCTTGTTGTCGTCGATCTCGCATGATCTGCGGACACCGCTCGCCACCATCCTTGGTGCTGTGACCAGCCTGCGCAGCCTCGGGAACAAGATGCCGAAGATTCACCAGGGCGAGCTGTTGTCGGCAATCGAAGAAGAGACGCGGCGGATGTCGCGCTTCATCACCAATATCCTCGACATGACACGCCTCGAGGCCCCCGATCTCAAGATCAGACGCGATTGGGTCGATCTCGGCGATGTCATACGGGCGGCCGCCGGCCGGGCGCGCACCGCCTGGCCTGGCCGGAAGCTCGATCTTATCCTTCCGGCAGGCCTGCCGCTCGTTCATGGCGACAGCGCACTGCTGGAGCAGGTCGTGTTCAACCTTCTCGACAATGCGAATAAATATTCCGATGCCGGGAGCTACACGAAGGTCGCCGTGGCGCAGCGGGGCGCCGAACTCGTGCTTGAGGTGAGCGATGAAGGGCAGGGCATACCGCCCGAGGATCTTGAGCGCGTTTTCGACAAATTCTACCGCGTGAAGCAGGGTGATGGGCGCAGTGCCGGCGTCGGCCTCGGCCTTGCCATTTGCCGGGGCATCATCACCGCACTCGGCGGCAGCATCACCGCCGCAAGCCCAGCCGAAAGCGGGCGCGGTACCCGCATCACAATCCGTCTTCCGCTCGAGGCCGGCGAAGGCAAGCCTTAACGACGCACTATGATGACCCAAATCCTCTGCGCCATCGATGACACGAAGCCTTCCGAGAATGCGGCCGATTTTGCGATCAGTCTGGCCAGCCAATTGTCGGCGGGACTTGTGTTCTACATGGTCAATCCGGCGATCCCTTCGCGCTTGCGCGGAATTCCAGGCAATTTGTGGCCGGACAACTACATCAGAGGGCATCTCGACGAAGCACTTCGCCGAG
>VAZZ01000128.1 GCA_005884715.1 Alphaproteobacteria bacterium
CAAGTGCTCCAAATGATTTTTCCGGGCCTTGATTCCCTGCCGATTGAGGCAATCTGAAGGGAAGGGAAAGGCTCGCAAGGACAAGGAGACCGGATCATGGATATTCGCAAGACCCAGGCGCTGCGCGACATTCTGAAGGACAAGTCGCTGCTCAAGGAGAAATGCTACATCGACGGCAAATGGGTCGCGGGCAAAGGGGCGATCGACGTCAC
>VAZZ01000129.1:0-792 GCA_005884715.1 Alphaproteobacteria bacterium
TGGCGAATCGCGCGGCGAGATCGCCTATGGCGCCTCTTTCGTCGAGTTCTTTGCCGAAGAGGCCAAGCGCATCTATGGCGAGACCATTCCCTCGCCCTGGCCGACGTCGCGCATCGTCACCATCCGCCAGCCGATCGGCGTCGTCGCCGCCATCACGCCGTGGAATTTCCCCAATGCCATGATCACCCGCAAGGCGGGTCCAGCACTGGCCGCGGGATGCAGCTTCGTCTGCAAGCCGGCGAGCGAAACACCGCTTTCCGCCCTTGCTCTGTGCGAACTGGCCGAGCGCGCCGGCATGCCTGCCGGTGTCTTCAACATCCTGACCGGCAAGGCAAAGCCCATTGGCGGTGAGCTCACCTCTAATCCCCTGGTGCGCATCCTGACTTTCACGGGCTCGACCGAGATCGGCAAGCTCCTAATGCAGCAATGCGCCTCGACGGTGAAGAAGGTCGGGCTCGAGCTCGGCGGCAACGCTCCCTTCATCGTCTTCGACGACGCCGATCTCGATGCCGCGGTGGTGGGCGCCATGGCATCCAAATACCGCAATGCCGGCCAGACCTGCGTGTGCGCCAACCGCATCCTCGTTCAGGACAAGGTCTACGACAAATTCGCCGAGAAATTCGGCGAAGCGGTGAAGAAGCTGAAGGTCGGCAATGGGGCAGAGCCGGGCATCACCACGGGCCCCCTCATCAATGGTGCCGCGGTGAAGAAGGTGCGCGAGCATATCGATGACGCGGTGAAGAAGGGCGCCAAGGTCGTGACCGGCGGCAATGAGCTCGGCGGCAATTTCTT
>VAZZ01000129.1:865-7421 GCA_005884715.1 Alphaproteobacteria bacterium
CGCGATCAGGATGGCCAACGACACCGAATTCGGCCTGGCCTGCTATTTCTATTCGCGCGATATCGGTCGCGTCTGGCGCGTCGCCGAGGGCCTCGAATATGGCATGGTCGGCATCAATGAGGGCATCATCTCGACCGAGGTGGCGCCCTTCGGCGGTGTCAAGGAATCAGGCATCGGCCGCGAAGGCTCGCGCCACGGCATCGAGGAATTCACCGAAATCAAATACATGCTGATGGGCGGCCTCGGTTCGTGACGAATTGCCCCATCGACCATCCGTCATCCCGGCGAAAGCCGGGAACCATTAAATTCTTTCCGCGCGATCAGCGCCGCCCGCGTGGCTTTATTCAATGGGTCCCGGCTTTCGCCGCTAAGACATTCACACATCTCAATACGGTCTCCCTCCGCCGCCGAAGGCGGGGAGGATGGCGCGCGGAACGCGCGACGGGTGGGGTATCTGTGCAAGGGGGATCTCTCA
This sequence comes from Alphaproteobacteria bacterium, assembly GCA_005884715.1. Taxonomy (GTDB): domain Bacteria; phylum Pseudomonadota; class Alphaproteobacteria; order Rhizobiales; family Aestuariivirgaceae; genus Taklimakanibacter. The sequence continues at coordinate 1,341 of VAZZ01000129.1, forward strand.
AGCAATGTATTTGCGAACCGTTCAGGCCAACCGTTGAAAACTTCCCGGTGGAGAGACCCCACCCGGCGCTTCGCGCCACCCTCCTCGCGCTACGCGCTGCGGAGGGAGATTTCGCGCATATGGAGCGCGACCTAGCCCCTACGACGCTGGTCCTCTGGATGACGGTTGAGGGCACGGGGCTCCATGTCGCCTGACGAGCGCAAGAAGGCGGCGGCGCTGGCCGCCGTCGCTCATATCTCCTCCGGCATGAAGCTCGGCCTCGGCACCGGCTCGACGGCGAAGCATTTCGTCGATGCGGTCGGCGAAAAGGTGAGAAAGGGCTGGGACCTCGTCTGCGTGCCGACATCGGAATCAACCCGCAAGCAGGCCGAGAGCCTCGGCATCAGGCTGACAACGCTTGATGAGACGCCGGTGCTCGATGTGACAGTCGATGGCGCCGATGAGCTGGATTCCGAATTGCGCCTCATCAAGGGCGGTGGCGGGGCGCTGTTGCGCGAAAAGATCGTCGCTTCCTCATCGCGCAAGATGATCGTCATTGCCGATGACAGCAAGAAAGTGCCGGTGCTCGGCAAGTTTCCGCTGCCGGTCGAGGTCGTGCCCTTCGGTCTGAAAGCCACGGGTATCAAGATCGACCAGGCGCTCGCCTGGTCCGGCAACCAAGGCCCGATGAATGTCCGCATTCGTGACGGCAAGCCTTTCGTCACCGACAATGGCAATGTCATTCTCGATTGCGCCCTGGGCCGCATCGAAAATCCCGAGAAACTCGCCGCCGCTCTGTCGTCCATTCCCGGCGTCGTCGAGCATGGCCTGTTCATCGGCATGGCGAGCCTGGCGCTCATCGCCACCGAGCATGGCGTCGAAACCCTGAAGAAATGACCCAATACGACTACGATCTCTTCGTCATCGGCGCGGGCTCGGGCGGGGTCCGGGCGGCGCGCATCGCTTCCCAGCATGGCGCCAAGGTGGCGGTCGCAGAGGATTATCGCGTCGGCGGCACCTGCGTCATCCGCGGCTGCGTGCCGAAGAAGCTCTTCGTCTATGCGAGCCACTATTCGGAAGCCTTCGAGGATGCCGTCGGCTTCGGCTGGACGACCGAGAAGGTCGGTTTCGACTGGCCGACCCTGGTCGAGAACAAGGACAAGGAGATCGACCGGCTCAACAAGGCCTATATCCGCAATCTCGAAGCGTCGGGCGCCGAATTGATCATGGCGCGCGCTGTCTTCGAGGACCGCCATACCGTGGCGCTAGCCGATGGCCGCCGGATCAGCGCCAGATATGTGCTCATCGCCACGGGTGCTGCACCTTTCGTGCCGCTGCATCTGCCGGGTCGCGAACTCGCCATCACCTCGAACGAGGCTTTTCATCTCGAGCGCCTGCCGCAGCGCATCTGCATCGTCGGCGGCGGCTATATCGCGGTCGAGTTCGCCGGCATTTTCAACAATCTTGGTGTCGAGACGATTCTGATCTATCGCGGCGAGAAGATCCTGCGCGGTTTCGACGAGGATTTGCGCGATCATCTGACCAAAGAGATGAAGAAGAAGGGCATCGAATTGCGCACCGGGTGCGATGTCGTGAAGATCGAGCGCTCGGGCAGCGGCGTTCGCGTCACCTGCAACGATGATGCGGTGTTCGGCGCCGGCCAGATCATGTATGCGACCGGCCGCATTCCCAATGTGATGGGCCTCAATCTCGAAAAGGTCGGTGTCGAGCTGACACCGCATTATGCCGTCAAGGTCGACGCCTATTCGCGCTCCAGCGTCGAGAACATCTACGCCGTGGGCGATGTCACCAACCGGCTCAATCTGACGCCGGTCGCCATCCGTGAAGGCCACGCCTTTGCCGACACGGTGTTCGGCGGCCGCAACATCGCCGTCGACCACAGCAATGTTCCGAGCGCGGTATTCGCGCAGCCCGAGATCGGCACCGTGGGCTTGAGCGAGGCCGCGGCGCGCGAGCTTCATCCGAAAATCGATATCTACAAGACGTCTTTCCGGCCCATGCGCCATACGATGACGGGCCGCGATGAGCGCTCGCTGATGAAGCTGGTGGTCGATGGTTCGAACGACCAGGTGCTCGGCTGCCACATCATCGGACCGGGCGCTGCCGAAATGGCGCAGCTCCTCGGCCTCGCCATCAAGGCGGGCGCTACCAAGGCCGATTTCGACGCGACCATGGCGCTCCATCCGACGGCGGGCGAAGAACTGGTCACCATGCGGCAGAAATGGACGGGCTAGGTCGCAATCCCGAACCGTCATATTCGGGATTGCGGTGCTTCGGGTAAATCGGCCTTCACTCTGCAGCTGCAGCCTGCTCGATGAGCGCGGCGACAGCTTCCGGCTTGGAGACATAGACCGCATGGCTGCCAGCCGTTTCGACAACAGTCGATCCAGCGCGCTGGGCCATCTTGTGCTGTGCCGGTGGCGGGATCATGTGGTCATCCGATGCCACCAGATAGTAGCTGGGCTTGCTCTTCCAGGCCGGATCGGTGACGGCACCAGAGAGGGCTTCAACGCCCCACGGAACCTGAGAGTCTGCCATGAACGCAGCGGTTTGGGCACCGACATCGGCCGCGAAAGACGCCGCGAACTTCGTCTTGTCGAGGAAGAGGAACCCGTCGACTGGCGGCAGGATCGGCGGCACTGGAGCGCTGGCCGGCGGATTGGCGATCAGGCTCGAGACGGACTCGCCTTTGTCGGGCGCGAAGGCGGCGATGTAAACCACGGCCTTCACCTTCTCATCTGTACCCGCCTCGGTGACGACCACACCACCGTAGGAATGGCCGACAAGGACAACTGGACCATCCTGCTGATCGATGGCGCGCCTGGTCACGGCCACGTCATCGGCAAGCGAGGTGGTCGGGTTCTGGACGACGGTGACAGTGTAGCCGTCTTTTTTGAGGATGTTGTAGACACCTTGCCAACCCGAACCGTCGACGAAACCGCCATGCACCAGGACGATGTTCTTCGCTTTGGTGGCAATCGAGATCTTGCTCATTGTGTGTTTCCTATGTTTATATCGTGATAATCATTATTGCGATAATGTCTTTTTATATCATTCGCCGGGGTCTTGTAAAGTGAATTCTTATCGCGATATTATTTCTTGCAATAAGTTATTGAATCGAGACCGTTTGGAGATCGGGATGGCCGACGACAGCTCAACCCTTCTACTGAATAGCCAGCTCTGCTTTTCGATCTATTCTACCGCGATTGCCATTAACCGGGTCTACAAGCCGATGCTGGACGAACTGGGTGTGACCTATACGCAGTACCTCGTCCTCAGTGCCCTCTGGGAGAGAGGCGGCCTAACGATCACGGCGATCGCCGACAGGTTGGCGCTGGAGCCAAGCACGATCACCCCGGCGGTAAAGCGTCTCGAGGCAGCAGGCTTTGTTACCCGCCGGCGTAACGCCTCGGATGAACGCCAGGTGGAGGTCCACCTCACCAAGAAAGGTAGTGACCTACATGCAAAGACCGGCTGTCTCACGGAGGCTCTGTTGCGGCATTCCGGTTTTACCGTTCCGGAAATGATCGAGTTGAATCGAAAGATGCAGCAACTGCGCGAGGGAATGCGCAACGCGGCGGAACAGGCGTCCACACGTTGAGCCGAAAGACGCATTTACTGCGACCCGGCGACACATGCCGCAGCGCCGTCATCCCACTATGATTCCCGCCTTCGGATTTTGCTGAAGGACAGGCGATGACGCTTGAACCGCATCCTTTGCGCGGCGCCGTTCTGGGGGAGGTGCATGCGCGTCCCTTTACGGCCATTTCACCGCCTTTGCGCATCCTGCATTTTGCCTTCATGACCGACGCCGAGCTGGCCGCCCGCGACCGTGCCGCCTTTGGCGAGTTTGTCGCCGCGCGCGGCCATCGCGGTCCCGACGCGTCATCGAAGCATTACCGTGTCGCCTTTGCCGATTCGGCGCTGCGCTGGGAGCAGCATGCCGAATTCACGACCTATACCTGGGAGCTCGCGAACCCTGACAAGACGCCCTTTGCCCGCCCGGGCGGCGATCTGCAGAAGGCGATGCTGCAATTGCCGCAGCCCGGGCCGTTAATGGTGTCGGCCGATCTCCATCTCCTCGCCGAGGCCGAAGGCGGCGAGTGGCAGAAGGTCTTCGATCCGGCGAGCCTCGTCGCCTTCGAGACCGAGGCCGGCGATGCGCTTGCCGCGACCGACTTCCATGCCGCCAATGACGGCTTCGTGCGCATCCTCGTCATCGACCGGGGCATGTCGCCCTTGCGCGCCGGCATGTTCGTTCAGCAGCTTCTCGAACTGGAGACCTACCGCACCTTCTGCCTGCTCGGCTTGCCGGAAGCGCAGAGGCTGCAGCCGGTCGTGCGCCGCATCGAGCAGTCGCTGGGCGAGATTACGGCCGAAATGACGACGAGCGAAGGCCTCGCCGCCAACAAGGCCTTGCTCCACCGGCTGATGGCGGTTGCGGGCGAACTCGAGGCGGGAGCCACCCAATCGCAGTTCCGCTTCGGCGCCACCCGGGCCTATTCGGAGATCGTGAGGGCGCGCCTGGCCTCGCTGCGCGAGCGGCCGGTCGACGGCCTGCAGACGATGACGGCCTTCATGGACCGCCGCCTGATGCCCGCAATGCGCACCTGTTACAGTATGCAGGACCGCCAGACCGACCTGTCCTACAAGCTAATGCACGCTGCCAATCTCCTGCGCACCCGGGTCGATATCGATGTGGAAGAGCAGAACGGCAATCTGCTCATGGCGATGAATGAGCGCACCAGATTGCAGCTCCGCCTGCAGCAGACGGTCGAGGGCCTCTCGATCGCCGCCATCAGCTATTATGTGGCGAACCTTCTCGGCTATGTGCTCGAGATCCTTCCCGAGACCGCTTTTCCCTTTGACGTCAAATACATCAAGGCGGCCATGATAGTGGCGATCGTCGCCGCCATGACGCTTGTCGTGCTCAGGATCAGGCGTAAGCATTCGGAACGTCCGTCGGTGAAGAATATGGAATAAACTGCCTATTCCTGCTGTATCAGGAATAAAGGTCGGAGATGAATTTCCGCGCTGATCTTACTGCCGAGATACCCTATCTGCGCCGTTTTGCCCGGGCTTTGACCGGCGATCCGGCGCTAGCGGACGATCTTGTCCAGGATTGCGTCGAACGGGCGATGGTGAAAAGCCATCTCTACGATCCGACCCGGCCGCTGCGGGCCTGGCTCTATGCCGTGCTGCGCAATATCCATGTAAGCGGCTTGCGGCGCGAAAGGCGGGCCGGGATCGTCAAGACAGTAGATGATCTCACCGATCCCGAGGCGATGCTGAGACCCACGCAGGAGGGTGAGACCTTGTTTCTGCAGGTGACAAGCGCCCTCGACCGGCTGCCCGACCAGCAGCGCGAAGTGGTGATCCTCGTGGCGGTCGAGGAGATGAGCTATCGCGATGTCGCCGAGATCACCGGGGTGCCGGTGGGAACCGTGATGTCGAGGTTGTCGCGGGCACGGAGTGCGTTACGCGAATTGATAGGAGAAGAGGCGAAACCCTCTTTGAGGCGGATCAAATGACAGAACCGACGAAGAGTGAAGATTGGTCGTTGCACGCTTATGCCGATGGCGAGATCGCCGGGCAGGAGAGCCGTGCGCTGGACGAACGCCTGGCCGGCGACCCCGAGGCGCGCGCCAAGGTCGAGGCCTGGCGGCGCCAGAGGTCCTTGCTCAAGGAAGCCTTCGATCCGGTGCTGGACGAGACGGTGCCCCCTCAGATCAAGGCGGCACTTCGCCATCGCCGTGGATTTTCGCTGTCGCCTTATGCCATCGCCGCGGCCCTAGCCTTGCTGCTCATTGGCGCCGGGGCGGGATGGTTCACCAGCCTGCAAATGAATGCGCCCAAGGCGATGCAATTCGCCGATCTCGCCATCGAGGCCCATGAAATCTATACCCGCGAGCAGCGTCATGCGGTGGAGGTGGCGGCCAATGACAGTGAGCATCTGACAAGCTGGCTGTCGAAGCGCATCGGACAGAAGCTGGTCATCCCCGACTTGTCAGCCCGCGGCTACACCTTCCTGGGCGGCCGCCTGCTGGCGGCTGGAACGCAGCCAGCCGCACAGTTGATGTA
>VAZZ01000129.1:7459-13878 GCA_005884715.1 Alphaproteobacteria bacterium
TGCTATTGGCTCGACGGACCGCTTGGCTTCGTCATCGCCGGTGAGGAAAGCCGCGACGACATGATGGCGCTGGCTCATATAGTCTACAAGTCTTTCGAGAGCTGAATTTCGGCACACAAAACGCCGGCAAAGCCAGATTTCGAGCGCAGGCACGCCGCAGTCCCTCACCCTCCCATTGCTGCGCAATGGGGCCCTTCCTCTTCCCGCTGAAGCGAGGCGAGGGTAAGCCCTTTTCCCCTCGCTCTTTCGCTGTTACAAGCGCGCCCGAACATTCAATATTGACTGGCCGAAATGAACGACAAGCCCGAAAATCCGGTGCGCGACTATCGCGAAACTCTGTTCCTGCCCAAGACCGACTTCCCGATGAAGGCGGGCCTGCCGCAGAAGGAGCCGGACATCCTCAAGCGCTGGCAGGCGATGGATCTCTTTGCCCGTCTGAGGGAGGATGCGAAAGGCCGTGACCTCTTCGTCCTCCATGACGGTCCGCCCTATGCCAATGGCAATATCCATATCGGCACGGCACTCAACAAGATCCTGAAGGACCTGGTGGTGCGCTCGCAGCAGATGTCGGGCAGGGACGCCAATTACGTTCCGGGCTGGGATTGCCACGGATTGCCGATCGAATGGAAGATCGAGGAGCAGTATCGCGCCAAGGGCAAGAACAAGGATGCGGTGCCGATCAACGAATTCCGCCAGGAGTGTCGCACCTTCGCCGAGCACTGGAAGGCGGTGCAGTCGGAGGAATTCCAGCGCCTCGGCGTCATCGGCAACTGGAAGGATCCTTACACGACCATGAGCTTCGCTGCGGAAGCGCAGATCGCCCGCGAGCTCATGAAATTCTCACGAAGCGGACAATTATACCGGGGCTCGAAGCCGGTGATGTGGTCGGTGGTCGAAAAGACGGCCCTCGCCGATGCCGAGGTCGAATATCAGGATTACACCAGCGACACGATCTATGTGAAATTCCCGGTCACCTTCATGGCGGACGGCACGGCGGCGAAAGCCGATCTCGCCAAAGCGAGCATCGTCATCTGGACGACCACGCCCTGGACCATCCCCGGCAACCGCGCCATCAGCTATTCGCCCAAGATCGCCTATGGCCTCTATGAGATCACCAAGGCACCCGCCGATAACTGGGCGAAGACCGGGGAGCGGCTGATACTTGCCGACAAGCTGGCGGCCGAGACCTTCAAGGCTTGCCGCGTCGAGGAGTTCCAGCGGCTTGGCGATGTGGACATGGCGAAGATCGCCACCTGCGCCCATCCGCTTGCCGGCCTTGGCTATGAATTCCGCGTGCCGTTGCTCGCCGGCGATCATGTCAGCGATGATGCGGGCACGGGCTTCGTGCATACCGCTCCGAGCCACGGCGCCGATGACTTCGATGTCTGGGAAGCCAGTCTCGGCAAGCTCAAGGTCATGGGCATCAAGACCGAGATCCCGTTCACCGTCGATGCCGACGGCACCTTCACGAAGGAAGCGCCGGGCTTTGAAGGCAAGCGGGTCTTGACCGACAAGGGCGAGAAGGGCGATGCCAATGAGGCCGTCATCCAGGCACTTCTCGCGTCGGGTATGCTGATCGCGCGCGGCCGCCTCAAGCATCAATATCCGCATAGCTGGCGCTCCAAGAAGCCGATCATCTTCCGCAACACGCCGCAATGGTTCATCTCCATGGGTGATGGCGTGAAGAACGGCCTCAGGGCCAAGGCGCTGAAGGCGATCGATGAGACGCAATTCGTGCCGCCCGCCGGCCAGAACCGCTTGCGCGGCATGATCGGGTCGCGCCCCGACTGGGTGATCTCGCGCCAGCGCGCCTGGGGTGTGCCGATCTGCGTCTTCGTCAACAAGGAGACCGGCCGCGTCCTCAACGATCCTGAGGTGAATGAGCGCATCGCCGATGCCTTCGAAAGGGAAGGGGCGGATGCCTGGTTCGCCGATGGCGCGCATGAGCGGTTCCTGAAGGACCGCGTCACCGACACCGATGAATGGGAGAAAGTGAACGACATCCTCGATGTGTGGTTCGATTCGGGCTCGACCCATGCCTTCGTGCTGGAGCAGCGGCCCGATCTCCATTGGCCGGCCGATGTCTATCTCGAAGGCTCAGACCAGCATCGCGGCTGGTTCCATTCCTCGCTGCTCGAATCCTGCGGCACCAGGGGCAGGGCCCCCTACAGGGCGGTCATCACCCATGGCTTCACCATGGCCGAAGACGGCCGCAAGATGTCGAAGTCGCTCGGCAACCAGGTCTTCCCGCAGGACGTGATCAAGCAGTCGGGCGCCGACATATTGAGACTGTGGGTGGCTTCGACCGACTACGCCGATGATCAGCGCATCGGGCCTGAAATCCTGAAAAGCAATGTCGAGGCCTATCGCAAATTGCGCAACACGCTGCGCTATATACTGGGTGCGCTCGAAGGCTGGGACGAGGCCGAGCGCCTCGACCGCAAGGACATGCCGGAGCTCGAGCGCTACGTCCTCAACAAGCTCGCCGATATCCATGCCAGCATCCTTGCCGGCTACCGCGCCTATGACTTCAAGCAGGTCGTAGCCACGCTGCTCAACTTCATGAATGTCGATCTCTCGGCCTTCTATCTCGATATCCGCAAGGATTCGCTTTACTGCGATGCGCCCTCATCGCTGCGCCGGCGCGCCTGCCGCACCGTGATGGATCAGCTCTTCCATTGCCTCTCGACCTGGCTCTCTCCCATCCTCTGCTTTACCGCAGAAGAGGTCTGGCTTACGCGTTTTCCAGGGGAAAAGAGCTCCGTCCATCTTATGCAGTTCGCAAACCCGCCAGCCGAATGGATCGACGCCGATCTCGCCAATAAATGGGACAAGATACGTGAGGTCCGCCGCGTGATCACGGGCGCGCTCGAGATCGAGCGTCAGGTTAAGAAGACCATTGGCTCATCGCTCGAAGCGGCACCCGAGATCCATGTCTCCGATGCCGAGGCCCTCTTGGTGCTCAAGGGTCTCGACATCGCCGAGATGGCGATCACGTCCGATGCGACGCTGGTCGAAGGCGAAGGACCGGCTGATGCCTTCCGTCTCGATGACGTCAAGGGTGTCGCCGTCGTCTTCAAGCCGGCTCAAGGACGCAAATGCGCCCGCTCCTGGAAGATCACGCCGCAGGTCGGCAGCGACAAGGAATTCCCCGACATCACGCCGCGCGATGCCGATGCGGTGCGCGAATGGCAGAAGCGCCACAAGAAAAAGCTCTTCGCGTGAGGCTGTGGGGCGCGCTGTCGGTCCTGGGCCTGGTCCTTGCCGCACTGTCCTTCGGCCTCGACCAGACCTTCAAATGGTGGATGTTGCATGTCATCGACATCGAGAGCCGGCAGCCGATAGCGCTCCTGCCGGTATTCGACGTCATCCTCGCCTGGAACCACGGCATTTCCTATGGCTGGCTGTCAGGCGGGGCATCGCAGGGCTTCCTGATAGCGCTGACCCTCGCCATCAGCGCCGGCCTGTGGATCTGGCTCGCCAAAGTATCACGCCCGCTGACCGCCGCGGCGATCGGAATGATCCTTGGAGGGGCGCTCGCCAATGCCTTTGACCGTGCCGTCTATGGCGCGGTGGCCGATTTCTTCTCGTTCCATGTCGGCAGTTTCGACTGGTATATCTTTAACCTGGCCGATGTAGCCATCGTTGCCGGGGTGGGGCTCTTGGTTTATGAATCCTTACGAGAAGGCAGAACCAGATAGGCGGCCATGGAAATGCCCGATTGCGGGGGCAATTTGAGGGCTATCCACCGCATAATCGGGGCGGTCCAGCGAACCTGTAAATTCGTTTGAAGGGAACTGCGCTATCATGAAAAAGGCCTTTGGCCTCGCTCTCAGCGGATTTGCTGGGTTCGGGAAAGGACGCCACGCCCGATGAGTCCCAGGTTCGCATCAATCGCAATCTTGCCATGCCGCCCGATCTCAATTTGCGCCCGCCCTCTGGCGAGACGTCCGAGGATGGCCAGCTCAACCAGGTAGCGAGCGCGCAGCCGCCGGCCCAGCCAGCGGCGGACCAGGCGCAGCCCGCGCCCCGGCCGGTGCAGACGGCGGCGGCAACCCCTCAAGCGCAAGGCCAAGAGCCGCCCAAGCAGGACGTCTATGAGAAATACGGTATTTCCAAAGTCGGCCCGGACGGCAAGCCGAAGACGGAAAACCAGCTTTATAAGGAACTGCACGCGGCACAGCTTGCCGAAAAGCGCAAGGCCAATCCGAATTACGGCACCATCTGGAACATGGGCAACGTGTTCAAGGACGAATAGGCGCCATCGCGCGCAACACACGACGAATAATTAATAGCGCGTGATCAGAAAATACAGGCACCGGTTTCCCTCGCCATCGTGCGCAAAATCCAAGATTCCTGCTCAATGGTTTGCTAGTGTCCTTTCGAATCCGAAGTTCGCGCGCAAGCTGCGACACAACTCATCATGATCCAGAGGTGACCTTATGAGCTTCAAGCGCCGCGGGCTTTATGCTGCTTTCGCTGGACTGTGCCTGCTTGCCGTTTTGGCGGGACCGCTTCCCGCCGCCCAGCCGCTGGCCGAGACCTTCACTCTCGCTAATGGCCTGCAGGTCGTGGTCATTCCCGATCATCGGGCGCCCGTCGTCACCCACATGGTCTGGTATCGGGTGGGCTCGGCCGATGAGCCGCAAGGCAAGTCCGGCATCGCCCATTTCCTCGAACATCTGATGTTCAAGGGCACCAACAAATATCCCCCTGGCGCCTTCAGCCGCATCATCCGCCAGAATGGCGGCGAGGAAAATGCCTTCACCACCAAGGACTACACCGCCTTTTTCCAGCGCATCGCCAAGGACCGCCTGGGGCTGGTCATGGACCTCGAAGCCGACCGCATGCAGAATCTGGTGCTCAAGGATGAGAATGTGCTGCCCGAGCTCAAGGTGGTGGAAGAAGAACGGCGCGAACGCACCGACAATGATCCCGCAAGCCTTCTTGGCGAACAGATCGACGCCATGCTCTATCTTGCCCATCCCTATCATAAGCCGGTGATCGGCTGGATGGCGGAAATCAACAAGCTCACCCGCCAGGACGCCATCGCTTTCTATAAGGCGCATTACACGCCGGCCAATGCGGTCCTGATCGTCGCCGGCGATGTCACGCTCGATGAGGTAAAGAAGCTTGCCGAAGAACACTATGGCAAGCTCACCAACACATTCGACGTGGCGACGCGCACTCGCACCGAAGAGCCCGAACCTTTGGCGCCGCGTCGCGTCACGCTGACCGATGCCCGCGCCGCTTCGCCGGTCATCCAGCGCACCTATCTGACCGTCTCCTACGCGACGGCGCAAAAGGGCGAAGCCGAGGCGCTCGATGTGCTGGCCGAGCTCCTGGGCGGCGGTGCGACGAGCCGCCTCTACAGGAAGCTGGTGGTCGAGAAGCGCCTCGCCTCTTCTGCCGGCGCCTGGTATTCGGGCGACGGGCTCGATTCGGGGACTTTCGGCGTCTATGCTGCGCTGGAGGAGATTAAGGCGAACGGCATCACCGCAGACGAACTCGCCCGCACCAAGGTGACACTCATCGCCGAGACGGTCTATGCCCGCGACAACCAGGGCAATCTCGCCCGCAACTTCGGCTCGTCACTCGCCACCGGCACCACCGTCAAGGACGTGCTCGAATGGCCGGACCGGGTCGAAGCCGTAAAGCTCGAAGATGTGAAGGCCGCCGCCGCCAAGACCCTCGATATCAGGCGTTCGGTGACCGGCATCCTGCTCCCGGCCCCGGGGGTACCAGCGGGGGGCGGCGAACCCGTCGTGCCCACTCCGTCAAATTCCCCCCAACAATAACGCATGAGGCCCTTAATGCGCCCGCTCCGCCCTCTGCTTGCGGCAATCGCCGTTGTCACGCTCTTTGTCCTGCCCGCCGAAGCCATCTCGATCAAGGAAGTGAAGAGCAAGGCCGGCATCACCGCCTGGCTGGTCGAGGACCACACCAACCCGCTCATTGCCATGCAGTTCTCCTTTCAGGGCGGAGCGGCCAATGATCCGGCCGGCAAGGAGGGCACCGCCAATTTCATCACCGGTATGATGGATGAAGGAGCAGGCGATCTCGATTCGGCGGCATTCCAGGCGAAGCGCGACGAACTTGCCATGAAGATGTCCTTCAATGCTAATTTCGATCAGTTCGAGGGCTCGTTCCAGACGCTGACCGACAAGCGCGATCAGTCCTTCGGGCTTCTCAAAGTGGCGCTGAGCAAGCCGCATTTCGACCAGGATCCTCTGGATCGGGTGCGTGATCAATTGCTGGTCGCGGCGCGCCGCAATGAGGAGGAGCCCGACAATATCTCGTCCAGCACCTGGATGGCCAAGGCGTTCGGCGATCATCCTTATGCGCGCCAATCGGAAGGCACGGTAAAATCGATCGCGACCATCACCGCCGATGACTTGCGTTCCATGCATAGGGAGCTG
>VAZZ01000131.1:0-2640 GCA_005884715.1 Alphaproteobacteria bacterium
CGCCGCGCCGCGTCGGCGTCGAGACGGCAATGAAGATCGCCTCCGCCTGCGCCACGGCCGATTTGAGATCGCGGGTGAAATGCAGCCGGCCAGCCTGCCGATGGGCATGAATGAGGCTATCGAGGCCTGCTTCGTGGATAGGGATGCGTCCGGCATTGAGATCATCGACGCGCGCCGCATCATGATCGACGCAGAAGACATCGAAGCCGAATTCGGCAAGACACGCGCTCGAAACCAGCCCGACATAGCCGGCTCCGATAACAGCTATTTTCATGAACCGCGACCCGCCCGTTCAAGGTTAAGCATAAATTGTGACTAGACGACTGACTGGCGTGGAGCAAGCACCATGCCAGCGCGTGATCAGGAAAGTGAGCACCGGTTTTCCCTTCGATCGCGCTAGATTCAAGATTCCGATCACGTTCATTGTTCCAGATCGTCCCGATCTGAAGCAATCGTGATCCGGGTCAGGCCGCAAGCGCCTTTGCCTTCATATTGGCGGCCGCCATGGCATAGCCGCCGGCACCCCCGTCGATGAAATGGAAATGGTCTCTTGCGAACGGGTTGGGAACAAAACAGGTCATCAGCGCTGAATTCTGGCGATGCAGCCCATAGCGGCAAAGGCCCGCCTCGCCGGCCTGTTTGAGCCGTTCCTCGAGGCGCTTGACCAAGGCCGGCGCAATGTCCACCGTGAGCTTGAGGCCATCGTCGAATTTGCGGAAATCCGTATTCTGGGCGACGTCACTCTTGTAGACGGCTGCATCGAACCGGCCGACCTTCATATTGGTCTGGAAAATCGCCCATCCCGCCATGCATTCGGCCAGGATATAGAGCTTGCGCGCCCACAGAGAGCCGCGGCGCGAGGCCAGCGCTTCATAATTCAGCCCCTTGGGCGGCCAGCTGAATTTGCGCGGGACCGGGAGGCCGGCCCGGTCCTGTTCACCGATGATGCCGACAATGTCATCGACGAGGCGCGAAAATTCGGCGTTGCGGGCTTCGGCCACCGGTGTGACGATGATGGAGACGATCTCGCCATTCTTCGCCGCGATCGGATCCCAACGGCACGAAAGCCCCGAGAGATCGGGGCGTGATCCGGCCGGTGCCGCCTGTACGACATATTTTCCGGCCTTCATCTGGGCCTCGGCCCAGCTCGCCCCGCCGCCGGCGAACATCGCATAAGTCACATTGGAACTGGCCTGGAAGCGGGCGACCCGGACATCATGTCCATTTGCCCTGATGTCGCTGAGGGGAACGATGGCGGCACGCAGATCGAGCCTCAGATCCTCCTTCACCCAGACCTGCGTCAAGGCGAGCGCCTCACGGGTCTTGGCGAGCGCGTTCTCCGGCACCGCCAGAACGGCGCCATCGCCGCCGAAGATGAAAGGGATCTTGCGATGCCCCAGCGCATTGAGGACCGCCGAGATCACGCTGGCGCCTGCCATATTGACGGCCTTGTATTCACCACGCGCAATGGCGCCCGTCGAACTCACGATATCGGCCGTCGCCAGCGACCAGTCCGCCGGCAGGGGCCGGTAGTTCTGCGCATCGGCGACGCCGGAAAATTCCTCGAAGGTCGGCAGCGTCTCGAAGAAATCTAGCCGGGCTGTTTCAGTCATGATCTGACGCTAGTGTGATTGGAAAGGACACCAGAAAATCTATGATTCTAGTGTGGTTTTGGCTCAGAAATTCGCTCGCGTGTCCGTAGCAAACTGGGGCGAATTTCTGAATCACCACACTAGCATGCCGCGAGAATCTTGGCGATAAACGCATCGTGATCGCGCATTGACGTAGCAGCGCAAGGCCGCCATAGGCAAAAGGGTGAAGATCGCCTTCTACGCTCCGCTTAAAGAGCCCGGCCATCCGGTTCCCTCGGGGGACCGCCAGATGGCGCGGCTGATCATGAGGGCCCTGCACGATGCGGGCCTCGCGGTCGATGTCGCCAGCACCTTGCGCGCCTTCATGCCTGAACCCGCGCCGCATTTGTTCGAGGCGCTGAAGCTTGCGGCAGGTGACGAGATGAAGAGACTCAAGAACTACTGGGCAGAAGAAGGTAAGCCCGATGTCTGGTTCACTTATCATCCCTATTACAAGGCACCTGATCTCATCGGTCCCGCTCTCGCACGGCATTTTAGCATTCCCTATATTACTGCCGAAGCCTCTCACGCACCTAAACGGGATCGGCAGGGCTGGGCCGCCATGCAGGCTCTGGTTCGTGACGCCATCCGCCTTGCACGCATCAATCTGTGCTTCACCGATCGCGACCGCGCCGGCCTGGAGAGCGCCGTGCCTCAAGGCCGGTTCGCCTCGCTTGTTCCTTTCATCGATACGGCTCCCTATGCACGGGGTTTCACGACAACCCCAGGCAAGGACCTGATGGCGGTGGCGATGATGCGCAAGGGCGACAAATTCGCGAGCTTTACGATGCTGGCCAAGGCGCTGGCGCTTCTGCTCGATCTACCCTGGCGGCTCATTGTCATTGGCGATGGCGCGGCACGGCGCGAGACGATCGCTCTGTTCGACGGCATCCCGCCCGAACGCATCGACTGGCGCGGAGAACTGCCGACTGACGCCATACCGGGCGCGCTTGGCCAGGGCGGCATCTATGTCTGGCCGGGCTGCGGCGAAGCCTATGGCATCGCCTAT
>VAZZ01000131.1:2672-3920 GCA_005884715.1 Alphaproteobacteria bacterium
CGCCCGACGGCGACATCGCGGCCTATGCGGCAGCGATCCGCGATCTCATCTCAGATAATGCCAAACGGACGGCCTATGGCAGGGCGGCCCGCGATTTCGTGCTGGGCGAACGCTCGCTCGCACCGGCATCGCGGCGGCTTGCCAATCTCTTGAAGGAAGCGGCAGCGTGACCAAGGGCAAGCTCTGGCAGCCGCTGGAGGACGAACTGGCGCACTGGCGAGCCGCCGGAATGAGAGCGCAGCTTTGGCTGCGCGATGACGATGCCGTCCGACCATCGCCGGCACTCGACCGGTTGATCGGTCTCGCAGGGCAATTCGATGTGCCGGTCGCACTGGCAATCATCCCCTCGCGCACTGGCCCCGACCTGGTGCGGCGCCTCGACAGGGCAAGGCACATTCATCCCGTCATCCATGGCTGGTCGCATGCCAATCACGCGCCACCTTCCGAGAAAAAACAGGAACTGGGACCTCATCGGGCGCGCGACATCGTGCTCGGCGAATTATCGATGGGCCTTGCGAGATTGTCCGACCTTCATGGCGAACGCCTCGTGCCCATGCTGGTACCACCGTGGAATCGCATCGATCCTTCGCTGCTGGATGACCTGCCGGCGCTGGGCTTCGCCGGCCTGTCGGCCTTCGGCCATAAGCTCGCCTCAAAGCCCAAACTCCCGGTCGTCAACACCCATATCGACATCATCGATTCACATGCCGGCAATGCCTGCCGCGATCATGGCATGCTCGTCAATTCGCTGGTGACGGAATTGGCGCAGGCGCGCGCCCTGGGTGGCCGGGCCGTTGGCATATTGAGCCATCATCTGGTGAGCGATGACGACGCTTTCCGGTTCCTTCGCGAGCTCTTCACTGCGGCGGCGCAATCGGGCGTGGTGCGCTGGCGATCACCGGGAGAGATTCTAACGGTCTGACGGACTCACAAGTCGATCACTTGTCCCTGGCGTGCCACGAAGGCGCCGGCGAAGGCGGCCTTGGCGTCTCTCCCGATCTTGTCCAGCTCATCATCATTGCGCAACGGCGAATGATGGAAGATGGCGAGCTTCTTGGCATGCGCCGCCTTGCACAGGCGCACGCCCTCTTCCCAGCTCGAATGTCCGAAACCGCGATAACGGGCCATCTCGCTTTCGACGAAAGCTGCATCATAGATGACGAGGTCGGCATGATCGATGAGCTTCAGGACATTCTGATCGAGGCGGCCCGGCACATGTTCGGTGTCAGTGATGTAGCAGGCGCATTT
>VAZZ01000132.1 GCA_005884715.1 Alphaproteobacteria bacterium
TGGTCCGACCCACTACCCTCACCCTGAGGTGCCCGGCGAAGCCGGGCCTCGAAGGGTGGCCAGCGGTACGACCTCTGTACCTGGATCATGCTTCGAGGCTCGCTACGCTCGCACCTCAGCATGAGAGTATTTTTAAGTCGTCGCGTTCCAGAAGCTGAAATCAGAAATGAGTGAAGCCGCCATTCGGCTGAAAATGTCCCACATCTCGAAGTCCTTCGGCGGTGTCGAAGCGCTTCGGGGTGTGGATTTCACTTTGCGCCGCGGCGAGATTCATGCGCTGGTCGGCGAGAATGGCGCCGGCAAATCGACATTGATGAAGATCATCGCCGGCGTGCATTCGGGTTTCGACGGCGATATGCTGCTCGACGGCAAGCCGGTTCACTTCCGCTCGGCCCGCGAGGCCCTCGCCCACGGCATCGGCATGGTGCATCAGGAGCTGAGCGTCGTGCCGCAGCTCACCGTCGCAGAAAATGTCTATCTGGGCGTGCAGCCCGTCACCGGGTTCGGTGCAGTCGATTGGGCGTCCATGGCCAGAGGTGCGCGCGAGCAGCTGAAAAAGCTCGGCCTCGAACTCGATCCCTGGATCACGCTGGGCGAGTTGCCGATTGGCATCCAGCAGCTGGTCGAACTGTCGCGCGTGCTGTTCTCCGGCGCCAGCATCATCATTCTCGATGAGCCGACCTCGGCGCTGTCGCCGCCCGAGATCGAACGCCTGTTCCGGTCATTGCGCAAATTGCGCGATGCAGGCAACAGCATCATCTTCATTTCCCACTTCCTCGAAGATGTGCTGACCATTGCCGATCAGATCACTATCTTCCGCAACGGCCGCAAGGTGGTGACCCACGCCGTCAGCCCTGAGATCGACAAGGCGTGGATCATCCAGCGCATGATCGGCAAGGGGCATGAGGAGCTCGAATCGAGCTATCTCGGCGATGTGGCGCTGGCGAGCCCCAAGGACGCGAAGACTGTTCTCGAGGCGCAGGGCCTGAGCAAGGCCGGCAGCTTTGAGGATGTCAGCCTCACCGTCAGAAGCGGCGAGATCCTCGGCATCTATGGCTTCATGGGCTGCGGCCAGATCGAGCTGGCGCGCGCGCTGTTCGGCAAGATGAAATACGACAAGGGCTCGGTCAGGGTCGATGGCGTGGCCCGCAGATTATCGAACACCGCCCATGCCGCTGGGGCCGGTATCGCCTATGTGCCGGAAAGCCGCCGCAGCATGCTGTTCCATCACGAGCCAATTTACAAGAATACCTCCATCGCGATCCTCGACCGGCTGTCGAAACTATGGCTCAAGCCCGATGCCGAACGCGCCATTGCGGCCAAGCATATCGAGCGCCTGAGCATCAAGACCCCGGGGACCGAGGCCCTGCTCGGGAATCTTTCGGGCGGCAACCAGCAGAAGGTCGGCGTCGCCAAATGGCTCACCTTCCTGCCCAAGGTCCTCATCCTGAGCGAGCCGACCCGTGGCATGGATGTCGGCGCCAAGGAAGATGTGGTGAAGATCGTGCGGAATCTGCGCGACCAGGGGGTCGGGATCCTTGTAATCTCGACCGAGCCCGAGACCGTGCTGTCGCTGGCCGACCGGATCATGGTCATGCGCAAAGGTATCGTCTCGCAGGAATTCGCCAATGAGACGATCAGCAAGGACCGTCTGCTAGCGGCGGCATGAACAAAAGGATGCGGTATGACGGCTTCGTCTAAGGCAATCCCCCGGCGACTGGTTCCGCAACCGGCTCAGCAATATCGCACCCTTTCTGACTCTCCTGTTCCTCGTCGTCTTCTTCAGTTTCGCCAGTTCTTCCTTCGTGTCTTTCGGCAACCTGCAGAACATCCTGCAGCAGGTCTCGATCACCGGCATCATCGCCGTCGGACTGACTTTCGTCATCCTGACCGCCGAGATCGATCTGAGCGTCGCCAGCGTCGCCAATGCGACCGGCATCGTCGTCGCCTTCTTCACCTTGCAGGACGAGAGCGTGAATATCGCCAATGTTCCGCTGGCGGGCGGCATCGCCATCATCCTGGCGCTCGGCACCTGTCTCGCTCTGGGCGGCATCACCGCTTTCGGGGTGACTAAGATCGGCATACCATCCTTCATCATGACGCTCGCGATGCTGCAGATTTGCGACGGCATCAGCGCCATGCTGGTCAGGGGCCAGATCGCCTACAACGTGCCCTCGCTCGTCGGCATCCTGGGTGCCGACTCGATTTTCGGCATTCCGTGGCTGGTCCTCGTTGCAGCTCTGGCCCTCTTCATCGGCCATGTCGTGCTGACCTATACGCGCTTCGGCCGCTATGTTTACATGGTCGGCGGCAACCGCGAGGCGGCTGAATATTCGGGCGTCAATGTCAAGCTCATCATCGCCGCCGTCCTGATGATCTCGGCTTTCTGTTCAGGGCTGGCGGGCATGCTCGGCGTCGCCTATTTCGGCAGCGCTCAGCAGAATGAGTTCGGCACCTATCTGCTCGATGCCATTGCTGCCGTCGTAGTCGGCGGCACCAGCCTGTTCGGCGGCCGTGGCGGCATCGGCAACACGATCATTGGTCTGTTCGTGCTTGGTGTCCTCAACAATGGCCTCGATCACGTCAATATCGACAGCTTCCTGAAGATCCTGATCCGCGGCCTGATCTTGCTCGCCGCCTTGATCATCAATATCTATGCCGAGCGCCTGCGCGTCTCGCGCTCCGTCTCTCATTGAGGAACCATGTCGCAGCCCTATCGCGCATTGAGTGACGGCAGCCTGCCGGAGGTCCTGGCGGCGATGCCGCAAGTGCGTGAACAGTTGGGCGGCGCCTTCACCCAGTGGAGCGTACAGGAAGTCGGCGACGGCAATCTCAATCTCGTCTTCATCGTCAAGGGGCCGGGGGGGAGCGTCATCGTCAAGCAGGCTTTGCCCTATGTGCGCCTGGTCGGCGATTCCTGGCCCTTGCCGCTGGCGCGATCCTATTACGAACATATGGCTCTCACCGAGCAGACGAAGCACGTGCCGAAGCTGGTGCCAAAGATCTATCACTACGATCGCGATCTGGCGCTAATCGTGATGGAATATCTCACCCCCCATATCATCATGCGAAAGGGTCTCATTCAGGGCATCGAATATCCGCTGTTCGCCAGCCATATCGCCGAATTCATGGCGCAGACCTTGTTCAAGACATCCGTCCTCGCGATATCGGCGGCCGAGCACAAGCGCCGAATCTGGGCCTTCATCGATAATATCGCCTTGTGCAAGATCACCGAGGATCTGGTCTTCACCGACCCCTACCGCGTGGCCAAGCTCAATCGCTGGACCGAGCCGTTCCTCGACGACATTGCCGCGGAATTCCGCGAGGACGAGAAGCTGAAGCTTGCCGTGCAGAAGCGCAAGTTGCAATTCCTGACCTCAGCCGAGGCCATGATCCATGGCGATCTCCATACCGGCTCGATCATGGTGACGCCGTTGGATACGCGCGTCATCGATCCGGAATTTGCCTTTGTCGGGCCGATGGGTTTCGATGTCGGCGCCGTCATCGGCAATCTGCTCATAGCCTATTTTGCGCAGGCCGGACATGAAGAGCGCCCGGGCGCCCGCACCCCCTATCGCCATTGGATTCTGGTCCAGGCCGAACAGGTCTGGCGGCAGTTCAACAAAAGATTTCTGGAGCTCTGGGATGCGAGCAAGTCAGGTGAGGCCTATATGCCGGAGCTGTTCACTGATCCCCAAGGTGCTGTCGCCTTCGCCGCCGAGAAGCAGCGCTTCATGCGCAGCCTCTTCGCCGACACCGTCTCTTTCGCCGGCATCAAGATGATCCGCCGCGTGTTGGGCCTCGCCCATACGGAGGATCTCGAAAGCATCAAGGATCCTGCCGTGCGCGCAAGCTGCGAGCGCAAGGTGTTGAACCTGGCGCGAAGGCTTATCCTCGATGCCGACAAGCTTACCGGCATCGGCGATGTCACGATTGCTGCCCGCGGCGTGCTTGCTGCGCAGTAATCGGCTAATCCATCACAGACTTATCCCTCCCCCTTGCGGGGAGGGTCGGCCCGAAGGGCCGGGGTGGGGGTCGGGTGGTCCCAAATGTCGCACTCGCCACACCCCCATCCGGCGCTTCGCGCCACTTTCCCCGCAAGGGGGAAGGATGAGAATCTAAGATGTTGCATCTCTACACCCACCTGAAAACCACAAAGGCATAAGCGAGTGCGATGACGAGTGGCCCCCAGAGCGGTGTACCAAAAATACCGAGCCAGGCCAGGAAGATGAAGGCGCTACCGAGCAGCGAGATGAACAGGCGATCGCCGCGCGTCGTATCGAGCCCCAATATGCCATGGCGGGGATCGCCGCCGGGTGAATAATATTCCCACACCGACATGCCGGCGAGGCACAGGAAGATGAACAGGAAGAAAGCGGCCGTCGGCCAGGTCCATGCCATCCAGGAAAGAAATGTCGTACCTTCGGTGGTCATAAGGGTCCTCCGGCGTCACACACGGCCAAGGGCAAAGCCCTTGGCGATGTAATTGCGGACGAAATAAATCACGACGGCGCCTGGTATGAGGGTGAGTGAGCCGGCCGCAGCCAGGAGCCCCAGTTCATAACCGGACGTGCTCGCCGTCTTCGTCATCACTGCGGCGATCGGTTTGGCGGCAACGGCCGTCAGCGTCTTGGCCAGGAGCAATTCCACCCATGAGAACATGAAGCAGAAGAAGCAGGCGACGCCGATGCCGGCGGCGATGGTCGGTATGAAGATGCGCAGGAAGAAACGCCAGAAGGAATAACCATCGACGAACGCTGTTTCATCGAGCGCCTTGGGCACGCCTGACATGAATCCTTCGAGAATCCACACGGCGAGCGGAATATTGAATAGCGTATGCGACAACGCCACCGCCCAGGGCGTGTCGAACAGCCCAACTTCCGAGTAAAGCTGGAAGAACGGCAAGGCGAAAACGGCGGGCGGCGCCATGCGGTTGGTGAGGAGCCAGAAGAAGAGATGCTTGTCGCCGAGAAAGCGATAGCGCGAGAAAGCGTAGGCTGCAGGCAGGGCGACCGATACCGAAAGCACGGTATTGATGACGACGTATTCGATAGAATTCACATAGCCCATATACCAGGACGGATCAGTCAGGATCTTGGCGTAGTTGTCGAATGTGAAATTGTGCGGATAAAGCGAAAAGCCGCCGAGGATCTCGTTGGTGGTCTTGAACGACATGTTGAGCAGCCAGTAAATCGGCAGCATCAGGAAGATGATGTAGAGGACCGGGACAGCGCGGCTCCAGTTTTTCGCGTCACGTCTCCTCGTTGCGCATCATGAGCGTGTAGAACAGCC
Source organism: Alphaproteobacteria bacterium (assembly GCA_005884715.1). Classification (GTDB taxonomy): domain Bacteria; phylum Pseudomonadota; class Alphaproteobacteria; order Rhizobiales; family Aestuariivirgaceae; genus Taklimakanibacter. The sequence continues at coordinate 5,293 of VAZZ01000132.1, forward strand.
ACGACAACACGAGCACGATTAGGAAATAGATGATCGACATGGCGGCGGCCGGGCCGAGATCGAACTGGCCGAGCGCCGTCTTCACGAGATCGATCGACAGGAAGGTCGTGGCGCTTCCGGGACCTCCGCCGGTCAACACGACGGCCTCCGTGTAGATCATGAAGCTGTCCATGAAACGCAGCAGCACAGCAATGGTCAGCACATGGCGCAGTTTGGGCAGCTGGATATAGCGGAACACGGCCCAGCTTCGCGCCCCATCGACTCTGGCGGCCTGGTAATAGGCGTCCGGGATGGAGACGAGGCCCGCATAGCACAGGAGCGCCACCAGCGATGTCCAGTGCCAAACATCCATGAGCACAATGGTGAACCAGGCGGAGATCGGCCTGCGGGTATAGTTGTACTCGAAGCCGATTGCGTTGAGGAATTTGCCCAGCAGTCCGATGTCGGGCAGCGCCATGATGTTCCACATCGCGCCCACGACGTTCCATGGGATCAGCAAAGGCAGCGACATCAGCACGAGGCAGACCGAAACCCATGGCCCCTTGCGCGGCATGGTCAAAGCGATCGCGAGGCCCAGCGGAATCTCGATGGCCAGGATGATGCCGGTGAACAGAAGCTGGCGGCCAAGGGCTGAATGAAAACGGTCCGAATGCAGGACATCCTGGAACCACTGCACCCCCGCCCAGGTGAAGACATTGTCGCCGAAGGTCTCCTGGACCGAGAAATTGACCACCGTCATCAGCGGAATGATCGCGTTGAACGCCACCAGCAGGACGACCGGAAGGACGAAGAACCACCCCTTGTTATCGACCGTTTTGTTCATCCGATTGGCCTCAATTCACCATCCAGCCATCTTCATAGATCTGCGTATGTCCGGGATCGAAGGTGACCCGGACATTCTGGGTCGGAATATCGCGCCCTTCCCGGACCAGAAGGTTGATCTTGCCCTCGCTGTTGCGTGTCTCGACGATCCTGAAGCGCCCGGCATCGGCCACCTTGACGATTTCGACGGGAATGCCCTTCTCGGCGAAATGCACGAATTCCGGACGCACACCGAGTTCGAGTTTCTTGCCATTGCCCCGATAGGCCTTGGTATTGACGGCTTCGACGACATTGCCGGCGAAGGTCACCCTTCCCCCCGCAACCTGGCAAGGCAGCACGTTCATGCCGGGTGAGCCGATGAAATGTCCGACAAAAGTGTGCTTTGGTCTCTCGAACAGCTCGATCGGCGTACCGATCTGCACGATCTCGCCATCCTTCATGACGACCACCTGGTCGGCGAAGGTGAGCGCCTCGGTCTGGTCATGCGTCACATAGATCATGGTGCGCCGGATCCTGTGATGCAGTTCCTTGAGCTTCGAGCGCAGCACCCATTTGAGATGCGGATCGATGACGGTCAGCGGTTCATCGAACATGATGACATTGACATCCGAGCGCACCAGGCCGCGGCCGAGTGAAATTTTCTGCTTGCCGTCCGCGGTGAGGCCGGAAGCACGCTTGCTCAACGTACGGTCGAGATCGAGCATGGCGGCGATCTCGCGAACCTTCTTGTCGACATCCTTTTCACCGACCCCGCGATTGCGCAACGGGAAGGCCAGGTTGTCATAGACCGTCATGGTGTCGTAGATGACCGGGAACTGGAAGACTTGTGCGATATTGCGCTGCTCCGGCGTCGCCTCGGTTACGTCGTGGTCATTGAAAAGGATGCGCCCTTCCGTCGGTTTGAGCAGGCCTGAAATGAGATTGAGCAAGGTCGTCTTGCCGCATCCCGATGGCCCGAGTAGCGCGAAGGCCCCGCCATCGGCGAGATCGAGCGAAAGCCTTTTCAGCGCCCAGTCCTCGTCGCGCTGCGGATTGGGATAATAGCTCTGCCTCAGATTCTCGATACTGATCCTGGCCATCAGCCTGCTCCTCCGACGAGCGCGCCATTGGCGTCGAAGAAATAGCTCCGGTCGACATCGACATGGAGCTTTGCCGTTGACCCGACTTCGAAGGGATGGATGCCATGCGACTGCGACACCCAGGTCTGCCCATTCATGTCGAAATGGATGACGCTTTCCGACCCTGAAAGCTCCGCGACCAGCACCCTGCCCTCGATTGTCGCCTTTTCCTGGCTGCCGTTTGTGGGGATTATGTGATGCGGCCTGATCGCAATAGTGTAGGCACCGTCTGCAAGCGCTTGCGCCGCCCTGCCGACCTTCCATTTCACCTTGTCGCCCAGGATGATGTCGCCATTGACCTTTCTGACCTCGGCTACATTGATCGGCGGATCGGAAAAGACCCTGGCGCTGGTGAGCGTGTTGGGGTGGCGATAGATCTCCGATGTGGGACCGAACTGGGTCACGCGTCCCTCGAAGAGCGTTGCCGTCTTGCCGCCGAAAAGCAGCGCCTCGGACGGTTCCGTGGTCGCATAGACGACGATGCAGTCGCGTCCGGCAAACAATTTCGGCAATTCATCGCGCAGTTCCTCGCGCAATTTATAGTCGAGATTGGCGAGCGGCTCGTCGAGCAGGATGATATCGGAATCCTTGACGATCGCGCGCGCGATCGCGGTGCGCTGCTGTTGGCCGCCGGACAATTCCGAGGGCCGGCGTTTCAGCATCGGCGAAAGCCTGAGCAGCTCGGCGGCCTCGTTGACTCGGCTGTCGATCTCGCGCGCACTGATGCCCGCCACCCTGAGCGGCGAGGCGATATTGTCGTACACGGTGAAATTGGCGTAGTTGATGAACTGCTGGTAGACCATCGACACATTGCGCTTCTGCACGGCGACGCCCGTCACATTGTGGCCAGCGAACCAGATTTCGCCCGAAGTCGGCCGCTCGAGACCGGCCATCAGCTGCATCAATGTCGTCTTGCCGGCAAGCGTGGTCCCGAGCAGCACATTGAATGTGCCAGGCTCGAGCACAAGGCTGGTCTCATGGATATGGGTCGCAGCCCCTACCCGTTTCGATACGTTCTTGAGCTCAAGCGCCATGACGCGATCGCCAGCCTGTCGGTTTCCGCAAGGTTATATTCGCACAAAGTGCCGGGATGCACACTAAGCGCATCCCGGCGGCTGTTCGAGAAAGCTACTGGTTGTTCGTCCAGCGCTTGATCAGCTCGTCATAGGCGATGGTTTCGCCCTTCGGCTTTTCGTTATCGCGCTTTGCCCAGGGCGCATGGTCTTTACTTAGCCACTTGCTGGGATCGCTCTCCTTGTTCAGCCTCGGGCCGCAACCACTATATGCCTTGTTCTTCTCATCCGCCCGCTGCATGCGGCCCATGACATCGTCCATCTGCTGGGCAAGGCGGTCCATCGCCTCTTGCGGTGTGAAGGCGCCCGAATTGACATCACCGATATTCTCCCAGAAGAGCTGGGCGAGTTTCGGATAGTCGGGCACGTTGACGCCGGTCGGCGTCCAGGCCACGCGGTCGGGCGAGCGGTAGAACTCGATCAACCCGCCAAGTTTCGGTGCACGCTCGGTGAACGACTTGTCGCGGATCGTGCTGTCGCGCACGAAGGTAAGACCGACTTGGCTCCTCTTCACGTCCACCGTCTTGGAGACGACGAATTGAGCCCACAACCAGGCGGCCTTGCGGCGCTCCAAAGGAGTGGATTTGAGGAGCGTCCAGGAACCCGCATCCTGATAGCCGCGCTGCGAGCCTTCCTTCCAATAGGGGCCATGCGGCGAGGGCGCCATGCGCCACAACGGTTTGCCGTTGGCATCGACGGTATTGTTCCCCTTGTCCTTCGGCGCGACCATGCTCGCGGTGAACGCCGAGTACCAGAAGATCTGCTGAGCGACATTGCCCTGGCTGAGCGCCGGCAGCGACTGGTAGAAGTCGAGGTCGGCCGCACCCGGAGGCGCGTATTTCCGCAGCCACTCGTCCCACTTGGCGACCGCATAGATCGCCGCTGGGCTGTTGGTGCCGCCGCCGCGCGATACCGATGCGCCGGCCGGGTTGCATGAATCCTTCTCCATGCGGATGCCCCATTCATCGACCGGGCGTCCATTGGGAATGCCGACATCGGCTTCACCCGCCATCGACAGCCAGGCATCGGTCATGCGCCAGCCGAGATCGGGCGCGCGCTTGCCATAGTCCATGTGGCCATAGACCTTAACGCCGTCGATCTCCTTCACGTCATTGGTGAAGAAATCGGCGATGTCCTCATAGGCCGACCAGTTGACCGGCACGCCGAGCTCATAGCCATATTTGGCCTTGAACTTCTCCTTGAGATCCGGCCGGTCGAACCAATCCTTGCGGAACCAGTAGAGATTGGCGAATTGCTGGTCGGGCAGCTGGTAGAGCTTTCCGTCGGTGCCGGTTGTGAACGATTTGCCGATGAAGTCGCCGACATCGAGCATCGGATCGGTCACGTCCTTGCCTTCGCCGGCCATCCAGTCGGTCAGGTTGACCGTAAGACCGAGACGCATATGCATGCCGATCAGATCGGAGTCATTGACATAGGCGTCGTAGAGATTGCGGTTGGTCTGCAACTGGGTCTGGATCGCCTGCACCAGATCGCCCTCGCCGATGATCTGATGATTCACCTTGATGCCAGTGATTTCCTCGAAGGCTTTGGCCAGGACCTTGGATTCATAGTCGTGCGTGGGAATGGCTTCCGCGACCGTGTTGATTTCCATGCCCTTGAAAGGTTTGGCGGCCTTGATGAACCATTCCATCTCCTTCATCTGGTCTTCTTTGGACAGTGTCGACGGCTGGAATTCGCTGTCGATCCACTTCTTGGCGGCGGCCTTGTCCGCCAGCGCCGGGGCCGTGCCCAGTGCCAGCAGCAATGCGACTGCCGATACGGTCTTGAAAAGCGACATCGCTTAGTCCTCCCATTTTGCATGCGGCTTAGCCCACGGCCCGGAGCGCACGCTTATCCGGTTAAGCACGTTATCTTGCAGTAGCTTTCTTGCGGGTCTTGCCGCCCGCCTTCCCACCCATATGGACCTGCAGCGCCGACTGCTCGGCCACGGATAGATGCAGTCCGAGCTTCGATCGCCGCCACAAAATATCTTCGGGCGTCTGCGCCCCTTCCTCCTTGACCAGATAATCGACTTCACGCGCACTCAGGGGCCCGAAGCTCTCGCCCAGATCCTGTGCAAACCGCGCGCCTTCGAAAATGCGCTCCGCTCGCGTCCCATAGGCCCGAAAAATGCGCCCCGCATCGCGCTGCGGCAGGAAGGAATAGCGGCGCTGGAAATCGGAAATGCGGCTCTCCACTTCCGTGTGGGGAAAATCACCGCCCGGAAGCGGCGCCTTCGCCGTCCATGGCGCCTTGAGTCCCGGAAAGAACGGGGCGATTTTGTCGAGCACCGCTTCGGCGAGCTTGCGGAACGTCGTGATCTTGCCGCCGAAGACCGAGAGCAGCGGCGGCTGTGCCTCGGGCGCCTCGAGCTTCAGTACATATTCGCGCGTCGCTTCCTGGGCCTTGCTTGCTCCATCATCGTAAAGCGGGCGGATACCCGAATAGGACCAGCGCACCATGTCGCTGGTGACCGGCCGCTTGAAATATTCGCTTACCGCGGCGAGGAGATAGTCACGCTCGGCCTCGGAGATTTCGGGTTTATCAGGGTCTCCCTGATGGTCCTCATCGGTGGTGCCGATCAGGGTGAAATTCTGCTCATAGGGGATGGCGAAGCAGATGCGCCCGTCGGTGTTCTGAAAAATATAGCAGCGGTCATGATCATAGAGCTTGTCGACCACGATGTGGCTGCCCTTCACCATGCGGATCTTGTCGGGATTGCTATCGCCTATCACCGAGCCCAGGACCTGGCTGACCCATGGCCCGCCGGTATTGATGAGGCACTTGGCCTTGATTTCGCTCTTGCCGCCGCTCTTCATATCTTCAAGACTACACGTCCAGCTGCCGCCGTCGCGCCGAGCCGATACGCAGCGGGTGCGGGGCCTTATGTCGGCACCGCGCTCGGCGGCGTCACGCGCATTGAGCACTACGAGGCGCGCATCCTCGACCCAGCAGTCGGAATATTCGAAGCCGCGCGTGAAATCCGGCTTGAGCGGCGTGCCGGTTATATCGCTGGTGAGATCGACGCTGCGCGTGGCGGGAAGGATCTTGCGCCCGCCCAGATGATCATAGAGGAAAAGGCCGAGGCGCAGGACCGGCCAAGGCCTGAGCCCCTTGTGGTGCGGCAGCACGAATCTGAGCGGCCTGATGATGTGGGGTGCCGCGGTGAGCAGGACTTCGCGCTCGATCAGGGCCTCGCGCACCAGGCGGAATTCATAATGTTCGAGATAGCGCAGACCGCCATGGATGAGCTTGGTCGAAGCCGATGAGGTGCCCGATGCCAGATCGCCCTGTTCGGCCAGGATGACTTTGAGGCCACGCCCGCTGGCGTCGCGGGCAATACCCGCGCCATTGATGCCGCCGCCAATAATGGCGAGGTCATAGACGCCCGCTTCGTCCGACATGCCTCTCCCATCGAATGCGATTCACTTTGATTCGTTTTTTGCACATGCGAAAGAAATATTGTGCAAATGCGAAAAAAATGAACTCTGAAATTTTCTATAATCGCTATATTACGAAAAA
>VAZZ01000133.1:0-4706 GCA_005884715.1 Alphaproteobacteria bacterium
CCGATGTTGCGAAGACGAATTGGCCCATCGATCCGGCCGCCGTCGCGATGCCGAAGGCCCATGAGCGCTTCTGCGGCGGCACGAGGCGGCCGAAAGCCGCCATGACGATGCCGAAGGAAGAGGCGGCGATACCGATGCCGACCAGCGCGCCGCCACCCAGATAGAGCATGGCCGGACTTGCCGCACTCGCCATGAGGACGGTGCCCACCGCATAGAAGAGGGCGCCACTCATGAGGACACGGGCACTGCCGTAACGGTCGGCGAGCGCGCCGGCGAACGGCGTGGCGACACCCCACAGCAGATTCTGCAGAGCGATGGCGATGCTGTAGATTTCACGCGGCCAGGCATGCAATTCCGAGATCGGCGTGGTGAAAAGCCCGAAAGTCGAGCGTACGCCGAAATTGACCATCGCAACGAGACAGCCTGAGCAGGGCGTGGACTTTGCGAGGGACTGATCGGACATGGACGCCTCAAAAGTTGGGGACGCAGGATAAGGACAACCACAGCCTGCTCAAACTGCGTTCTGCTCATGCCGGACCCGCCGCAAGCGCGGTCCGAACTGAGCGACGGCGACGCCAGCAAGAATGAGGAGGCCGCCGAGAATGGTCGTCAGCGTCACGGTTTCACCCAGAATGAGAGCGCCGGCCAGAACTGCGATAACGGGGATCACATAGAGTGATGCGCCAATTGTTGAAGCCGCAAGCCTGGCGGTCGCATAGGTCCAGCCAAACATGGCAACGAAGGATGAAATGCCGGCCAAAAAGCCCACTTCGAGCCACTGCCTCAGCGTCATGGCGGCGACAGTGTCGATTGTGGCGGGTGAGGCGAGTGCGAGCATCGGCAACGTGGCGATGAGGAGGCTCAGTGTTGTGGTCGACAAGGTGCCATAGCGCTGGATGAAGACTTTTCCAGGCACCGAATAGAACGACCAGGCAAAACACGAAAAGAGCAGCAGCAGTATGCCGGCAAGATAGGGTTGGACAGCGCCGGCCCTGATGAGATCGTCCCATACGAGCAGCACTGTGCCGGCGAAAGCCAGAACCAAGCCGGCGATAATGCGGAGCGACAATCTTTCGCCAAGCATGATCACCGCAAGGAGCACGATGAAGAGCGGTTGAGTTGCATAGATGAGGCCGCCGATGCCGGCAGGCACTGTGGCAAAACCATAGACCGATGCGGTGCTGTAACCAAAGACGCCGACGATCGAAATCACAAGCAGGCGAGGCCAACACCAGCGCATCGGCGGGACCAAGTCCGACCGAGAGCGATCGCAGGAAGACCGGCGTCACGCCCCAGATCAGCATTGTAAGCGTCAAAGCAAGGAGGGGCTTAGATCGCATCGTCGTTCAGCCGACCGCCGCTTTGCGGCAGTTCCAGATGCCCGCGAGGATCGCCGCACCACTTGCCAGCATCATCAAGGTCAGAGGCTCGGACAGGAGGATCCAGGCGAGAATAGCGGCCACGGCCGTCTGCATAAGGCCCATCATCGAGGAGAATGACGTGGGTAGATGGGCGAGCGCGAATGTCATCAGACCCTGTCCGCCGGCATGACTGATGACGGCGAGAGCCAGCAGGATCAGCCAGCCGTCGAGCGAGCCCGACAGGATGGTCGGACTCAGCGTGAAGGCGAAAGGCAGCATGGCTAAAGCCGAGATCAGGGTCGTGTAGAACATGATGGTTCCAGTCGAGCACTGTCGGCGCACATAGGCAACGAGCAGCAGATAGGCGGCGAAGAACGATGCGGCGAGGAACGCGAAGATGCCGCCAATGAACCGGTTGGGCGGCGTCACCACGGCGCCCGTCCTTTGCAAGGCGAGTGTCGCGACTCCGGCGAGCGCAATGGCAAGCCCGATGATGAACAGGGGTTTGAGCTTCTCGCCGAAGAAGAACACTGAGACGACAGTGACCATGATCGGCACCGTGCTGGCGAGGAGCGTCGCTTCGAGGATGGTGGTCTGGGTAATAGCCAGATGCCAGAAGGCGATATCGGCGGCAAAGGCGAAACCGGCGAGAGTAAGCCGGATACGATCGCCTGAGGCAAGGGTGGAGGGCCACTGAAGCTCGCCGCCACTCACCTGGACCGCCAGCCAGATGGCGGGAACCGCGAAGGCCAGCCGGTAGAACCCCGATGCCAGCGGCGCCAGATCGGACAGGCGCGCGAAAATAGGAGAAAAGCCGACCGCCACGCCGCTGCCAAGCAGCGCCAGGAAAGCGAGGGTCGAGGCTGATGAGGGCGTTGATTGGGATAAGGCCATGCGGGTCGGGACAACCAGTTGCCCGAACCTTCACGGCGCGTCAATTGGCCGGCCCGGAGGGCCAGCTATGCGTCAGGCTAGAGTCTTTTCACTGAGCAGGGTCTTCAACTCGCCTGACTGGAACATCTCGGTCACGATGTCGCAACCGCCAATGAACTCGCCCTTCACATACAGCTGCGGGATCGTCGGCCAGTTGGAATAGTCCTTGATGCCTTGGCGCAGTTCACCTGATTCGAGAACATTGATGCCCTTATAAGGAGCGCCGAGATGATCGAGGATCTGCACGACACGGCTGGAGAAGCCGCACATCGGCGCATCCGGAGTGCCTTTCATGAACAGCACCACGTCATTCGATTGGAGTTCGCTATCGATCCAGGTCTTGATGTCGGTCATTTTTCACTCGCTATAAAATTCGGCACGTTGGGCCATTATTCTAGTCTTCCGGTGCGCTGGTCTGCAGCGCCAAGGCATGCAATTCACCGCCCATTCTACCCTTGAGCGCGGCATAAATCATCTGGTGCTGCTGGACGCGTGACTTTCCCCTGAAGGAAGGCGATATCACATTGGCAGCATAATGATCGCCGTCGCCGGCAAGATCGCGGATTTCCACGCGCGCATCCGGAAGAGCTTCCCTGATCAGATGCTCGATCTCGGAGGCGTTCATGGCCATGCTTCAAGTCTCCTTCAGGCTGCCTTGGCACCCATATAGGCCGGGAACCAGCCTTCATGCGCATCACGCAGCTTGTCCAAGGATATAGAAGCGACCCCTTCGACAATCAATCCGGCCTCGGAAGTTACCGTGCCGATGCGGATGACATCGACGCCTTGGACATGGGCCTGGGTGATGATCTTGGCCGCTTCCCTGGCTGGGCAGGTTACGACATAGCGGGCCTGGTCCTCGGCAAAGAGGTCGATGTGATCCAGTGCCCCGACAGAGGCGCCAAAGGTCTTCGAAGAGAGCGCCATTTCGATCAGGCAGGAGGCGAGCCCGCCGTCGGAAATGTCATGCACCGCAGTGACTTGGCCCGATCTGATGAAAGATCGAATCAAGTCACCATGACGCTTTTCGCGGGCCAGGTCGACGGGCGGTGGAGTACCTTCCTCGCGGCCCAGCACGTCGCGCAGATAGACCGACTGGCCAAGATGTGTCCCATGGCCGCCCACCAACAGGATGACCTCACCCTCGGCCTTGAAGGCGAGCGTCGCCATTTTCGTCAGGTCAGGCAGGAGGCCGACGCCGCCAATCGCAGGGGTCGGCAGGATGGCCTGGCCATTGGTCTCGTTGTAGAGCGAGACATTGCCGGAAACGACCGGGAAATCGAGCGCCCGGCAGGCTTCTCCGATGCCCTGGATGGCGCGCACGAAGGTGCCCATGATCTCAGGCCGCTCGGGATTGCCGAAATTGAGATTGTCGGTGACGGCGATCGGATCGGCGCCGACGGCGGTCAGATTGCGCCAGCATTCGGCGACCGCCTGCTTGCCGCCTTCATAAGGGTCAGCCTCGACATAGCGGGGCGTCACATCGGTCGAGACGGCAAGGCCCTTGGACGTCCCCTCGATGCGGATGACGCCCGCATCGCCCCCCGGAATCTGGGCCGAATTCGACTGGATCAGGTGATCATATTGCTCCCACACCCAACGGCGGGACGACATATCGGGCGATCCCAGGATCTTCAGGACCGCTGCCTTGAGGTCGTTCGGCGCCGGGACATCTTCCGCCTCGAGAACCGGCGGGGTCGCGGGCGCGACCCAGGGGCGGTCATATTCAGGCGCCTGGTCGCCCAGTTCCTTGATCGGCAGATAGGCCTTCACCTCGCCTTCATGCTTGATGACGAAGCGCAGCGTGTCGGTCGTATAGCCAACGATGGCGAAATCGAGGCCCCATTTGCGGAAGATAGCCTCGGCTTCCTTCTCCTTTTCCGGACGCAACACCATGAGCATGCGCTCCTGGGATTCCGACAGCATCATCTCATAGGCGGTCATGCCGTCCTCGCGGCACGGCACCTTGTCGAGATCGAGCTCGATGCCGAGATCGCCCTTGGCGCCCATTTCGACGGCCGAGCAGGTGAGGCCGGCCGCGCCCATGTCCTGGATGGCGATGACCGCACCCGACGCCATCAATTCGAGACAGGCCTCAAGCAGGCATTTCTCCGTGAATGGATCACCGACCTGGACGGTGGGGCGCTTCTCCTCGGCCTTGTCGTCGAATTCGGCCGACGCCATGGTGGCGCCATGGATGCCGTCGCGCCCGGTCTTGGCGCCCAGATAGACGACTGGGAGACCGACACCTTCTGCTTTCGAATAGAAGATCTTGTCGGTATCGGCGAGGCCGACCGCCATGGCATTGACCAGGATATTGCCATTATAGCGGGAATGGAAATTCACTTCACCGCCAAGCGTCGGGACGCCGAAGGAATTGCCATAGCCGCCAATGCCGGCGACGACGCCCGA
>VAZZ01000133.1:4827-6209 GCA_005884715.1 Alphaproteobacteria bacterium
TTGAAGATGACGGCCTGGCCGTCGCCGATATCGACGACGCCGGCATTTTCGCCCGGGCCCTGGATGACTTTCGGACCTGAGGTCGGCAAGGTCTTGAGCCACTTCTTGGATGACTTGTAGGAGCAGTGCTCGTTCCACATGGCCGAGACGATGCCGAGCTCGGTGATTGAGGGCTCGCGGCCGATGAGCTTGCGGAAGCGCTCATATTCATCGGGCTTCAGGCCATGCTGGGCGACGAGTTCGGGGGTAATTTTGATATCGTTGGGAATCATGGGTTTCGCTGAAACGGCTTTGCGGGAAAGGGTCTGCTTAGCGGGGTTGGGCCTGGATAACAACTCGGCAAGAAGATCACCCCGAAGGGCGGCAAAAGAATGCGAGACCACGGATGCCGGTTGCGGTCATGGCGTAACCGCCCGCATCTAGGCGGCAGACGCCGAGATGCGCTCCCACCAGTCCACGAGGCCCGGGTAATCATTGATCACCCGGAGTCCTTCCGCGGCTTCGAGAAAATAGCCGAAAACGGGAGCGGCGTGGAAATCGGCAAGGGTCGGTGTTTCATCGGTGAGAAAGAGCTTGCCGCCCATGAGGTCGCAGAGAGCCTGCACATAGGAGCGGGCCTTGGGCAGAGCGGCGGCGATGAGCGCTTCATTCACAGGCTTGCCTTCCCGCGGATTGGAGACGCGCTCGACATAGATGTCCCACACCAGCGGGCGATAGCCATAGTTGTCCGTCACCGACATGATCTGCACCATGCGGGCCCGATCTTGCGCCGTTGCGGGCTGCAAAGGTGGTCCGGCGAAACCCTCATCGATATAGCGGTTGATCGCCGCGGTCTCATAAAGGACGAACTCGCCATGGCGGAAAGCGGGAATCCGTCCGAATGGGTGCAGCTTGCGATAGGCCTCGACGGTCTCGTCCTGCGCGAAGATATCGACGGGCTCCAGCTCGTAAGGAACGCCCTTGGCTTCGAGCGCCATGAGGACGGCCCGTACATAGACGCTATAGCGCGCGCCAAAGACGGTGACTTCTGCGTTCACGCCGCCAGCAGGCTTTCGAAGAGCGGCCGGCAATCGCTGTTGCCATGCAGGGGCTCGATCATGTTCTCGGGATGCGGCATCATGCCGATGACATTGCCAGCTTCATTGACGATGCCGGCGATGTCGTTCACGGCACCATTGGGATTGGTGCCCTCGGCATAGCGGAAGACGATGCGGTTGTTGTCCTCAAGCGCTTTCAGGGTCTCGGTGTCGCAAATGTAGTTGCCTTCGCCATGGGCGATCGGGCAGCGCACGACGTCACCCTGCTTCATCCGATTGGTGAAGAAAGTGCGGGTATTCTCGACTTTCAGCTTCACTTCGCGGCAGACGAATTTGAGCCCGGAA
>VAZZ01000134.1:0-2328 GCA_005884715.1 Alphaproteobacteria bacterium
TCGTCCTCATCCACATTTAGCGGCGCACGAGTTTAGGTTAATCCTAGCCTAGCTGTGCTCGGCATGACGCAATCATCCGTCCAAGATCAGTGAATGCCGAGCGCATTCTCCAGCTGGCGCTTCGTCATCTTTGACCGGCCCTCAATATGGCGGCGTTGCGCTCGAGCGTAAAGTTCAGAACGCGTGTGACCGTCCGCTTTGCGCGCCCGGGCCCTCGCGGCCTTCCGGCCTCGAGCCGTCGGTTTTCTCGCATTGGCGCCGCCCATGGACCGCGTGCTTTCCCGTTCGCCGGAGGCGCCGATATGGGATTTTCCCTCGCGCTCCTGCTGCGCCGTCTTGCCTTGAGCCTCCTTTCGTTCGGTGTGGCGAAGGTTACGCTTGTTGCGGCGTTTGCTTTCGTATTTCGAGGCGCCGGCCTCTTCCAAGGCAATCGCGATCGCCTGCCGCCGGCTCTTCACCGGGCCGCCTTTGCCGCCGCGACCGCTTTTTAGCTCACCATGCTTGAATTCGTGCATCACCCGTCCGGTGATGCGCTTCTGCCGGGCCGACTCCGCCATTGTCGCCTCCATTGTCAAAAGGACTTTTGAGAAAACCGCGGCGCAGGGGTCTGGTTCCAGAAATGCGCCGATCGGTTGGCGAGTTAATGACGAAACCGCAAGGAAACCTGCCAGGATTGTTCGCACGCTCCGGCCGCCTGGTTCGGATCGCCTGCTCGACTGCACCAATACCTCCGTATGAGGGCGAAGTCGGACCCCAGCGTGCTATATCTGTCGGACTATATGAGGGAGCAAAGCGATGCCGAAGATGCGTGCGATGACTGTGCCCAAGCCCAAGGCTCGTTTGGAGCTGGTGGAGCGCGAAATCCCCACACCGGGCCGGTACGAAGTGCTGATCAAGGTGCAAGCCTGCGGCGTCTGCCATAGCGATTCAGTCACCGTCGAAGGGCTGTTCCCGGGCATCCAATATCCGCGTGTGCCGGGGCACGAAGTGATCGGCAGGATCGAAGCGGTCGGCGCCGACGTCGAGGGCTGGAGCGCCGGCACGCGGGTAGGCGTCGGCTGGTCTCCCGGCTATTGCGGCTATTGCGATCATTGCCGGCGAAACGAGGCCTTCGCCTGCGAAAACGTCCATGGCGCCACCGGCGTTTCGCGCGACGGCGGCTATGCGACCCACATGATCGCCGACGCTTCCGCCCTGGCGCGCGTGCCGGAGTCGCTCGATTCCGTCGCATCGGCGCCGCTGCTTTGCGCCGGCATTACCACCTTCAACGCGATCCGAAATTCGGGTGCGCGGGCGGGAGATCTCGTCGCCGTGCAAGGGATCGGCGGGCTCGGCCATCTCGGCATCCAGTTCGCAGCACGGCTCGGCTTCCGCACGGTTGCGGTCAATCGCGGCCGCGACAAGGAAGAACTCGCCCGGTCGCTTGGCGCCCATGACTATATCGATAGTGCCAAGGACGATCCGGCGAAGGCTCTCCAGGCCATGGGTGGGGCGCGGGCGATCATTGCGACCGTGACCAGTGCCGAGGCGATGCAGGCGATCGTCGGCGGGCTCGGTGCCCGCGGCACCATGATGCTGATCGGTGCTGCCGGTCCGATCACGGTCAGCCCGATCGAACTCCTGACGAAGAGTGCCAGCGTGAGGGGCTGGTATTCGGGTGTGGCGGCCGATTCCGAGGACACGCTTCGCTTCAGCGAGTTGCACGGCATCGCCTCGATGAACGAAATCTATCCCTTCACCGAGGCGCAGAAAGCATATGACCGGATGATGAGCGGCGAGTGATGAGATTCCGTCGTGGCATCGATCTCGATGGCGATATGGCGGATCGCGCGGTCGACATGCTCTTCGATCTGCGCCGGATCAGGCGGGCCACGCATCCATCCGCCGTGCTGCCATCCGCCAGGCCCGAAGCCCATGCCCCAGCCGGGTTCCTCGCTCATGGCCTGACTGACGAAGGCGCCGGTCAGGCCTGAGGCGCCGAGCCGGCGAGACGACCGGCGTCGGCGATTTGCTCCTCGTCTTGTTTGCTTTCAGCCTTTCGACATGAAGGCGAACAGGTCTGGATTCACTACATCAGCGTTGGTGGCACACATGCCGTGCGGGAATTTCTCGTAGACCTTGAGTGTCGGCTTTTTCAGGAGCTTTGCGGACAGCAGCGCCGAGTCTGCGATCGGCACGATCTGATCGTCGTCGCCGTGCATCACCAGCGTCGGCACGTCGATGATCTTCAGATCCTCGGTGAAATTAGTCTCCGAGAACGCCTTGATGCAATCGTAGTGCGCCTTGGCGCTGCCCATCATGCCCTGTCGCCACCAGTTCTGAATGACG
>VAZZ01000134.1:2576-4824 GCA_005884715.1 Alphaproteobacteria bacterium
CGTCGGCGGCGTAGTGATCCATGTCGTGGCCGTCGCTCACCTGGGCCGAGCGGCCGTGGCCGCGTCGGTCATGAGCGATGACCCGATAGCCCTTGGCGAGGAAATAGAGCATCTGGGTATCCCAGTCGTCGCCGCTCAGCGGCCATCCATGATGGAAGACGATTGGCTGGGCATCCTTCGGCCCCCAGTCCTTGTAGTAAATATCCGTGCCGTCTTTGGTGGTGATCATGCTCATCGTCTTGGTTCCTTTGCTTGAGTCCAAAGTGAGAAGGTCTTTCTTGCCGCTTGTCTAGGCCACCGCGGCGACAGGCAGCGCAATCGCAGCAGCAACGATCAGCCCGCTCAGTAAGACATCGCGGCGAGAGGCGTTGGCGGGAGGAAGCACATCTTCGTTCATCAAATCGATCCTCTGTCTATGCTGGATGAACCTGCTCCGGGTGGACGGCTGGTGCGCAGCCAGCCCGAACGAGGGCGTGTTGAGGGGGCGGAACCAGGCGCGAACTCATTGACGCTATGAGTTCGCGCCGGCTCTAACCCAACAAGCGGTCAGTAGTCCCAGAAGACCGGTACCCAACGAAAGGCGTCGCCGTCGACCGCCACCCGTCCGACAGACGGGAACGGCAGGTGAGTGGCCACCAGCTGTTCGCCGGTCGCCGCGAGCTCCGTCAAAAGACGGACACTAACGCGGGCCGCCTCCTCGGGGTCGTGTTCGAAACCGTTGTACCAGTCGGGGTGCTCGAACCCGACCGCGAAAACGGCATCGCCGGCGAAGGTCAGGCGGTCGCCGCCGGATGCCAGGCGGACCACGCTGTGCCCGGGAGTGTGGCCGCCGGTGCGACGGACAACCACCCCCGGCGCCACCTCGTGCTCCTCATCGAACTGCCGAAGTTGGCTGCGGTACTCTTTCGTGAACCGCTTGGCGGTGGACCTGAGCGCGTCCGGGAATCCCGGCGGCATATTGACGTGGGTGAAGTCGGGTGACTCCCAAAACTTGACCTCGGCAGCTGCCACGTGGATCCGCAGGTCGGGACGCAGCCGGTCCTTCACCCCATCGACGAGGAGTCCACCGATGTGGTCCATGTGCATGTGGGTAAGCACCACGTCGGTCACGGACCCAAGATCGATGCCGGCGGCCTCCAGTCGCCTGACCAACTGCCCGGCCCGCGGCAAGTTCAGGTTCGGGTCCAACCCGAGCCCGGCGTCGATGAGTATGGTCCGGCCGCCGCTGCGTACCACGACCACGTTCAGCGACCAGTCGAAAGCGTCCGGCGGCAGGAACATGTCGTTCAGCCAGGCCGCCCGCAAGGCCGGGACGGCGTTGTGTCCCAGCA
Organism: Alphaproteobacteria bacterium; assembly: GCA_005884715.1. Lineage (GTDB taxonomy): Bacteria > Pseudomonadota > Alphaproteobacteria > Rhizobiales > Aestuariivirgaceae > Taklimakanibacter. Next base: position 3,908 of record VAZZ01000134.1, read on the forward strand.
TGTTGGTTGGGAGCGGCAGCACCCCATCGCTGATCACCAGCACATCAATCTTGCCGACCTGCACCGCGTAGCGCGACGGAACCAATTCGTCGGGTCTCGATTTGACCGGTTGTGAGATGTTGTCCAGTTGCATGTGATCTACTCCAGTTGTTTGAGTTATGCAGAAGGCTCAGTGTCGCCACTGGCTCTCATTGGCGGTAAGGCATTTGTGATTGACGAAATCACTTCTTGTCGGTGGTCAGCTTCGTCTCATCGCTGTTGACGACGAACACCGCGAGCAGTCGGGCCGGCTCGGTATCGCTGGCATTGGCGCTGACATCGTGATGGGCGCCAGGCTCCTCGTAGAAATTCTCGCCGGCATGATAGACCTTTTCCGGAGCGCCATTGACGGCGCTGCGGATGGCGCCCTCGAGGACCGTGGCATAGATGAAGGCGGACGGGGTATGAGTGTGGGCGGGCGATGAGCCGCCCGGCTGATACTCGACGAGCACGCCCTTTATGCTCTTGCCGGGCACATTGGGCAGCGCCCGATCGAAGACCACCGTCACCTTGGCTTTCTCGCCGGCAAAACTGGCGGTGGAAACGGCGCCGAGCGCCAGGGCAGCGAGGGAAACGGCGGAGAGGAATTTCGTGAACATATGCGTTCTCCTGATGTGAAGACGACCGATGCGATGGATGGGGGCCGAAGCGCTAGGCTAGGCCCGCGCCGCAGCGCGGCTGAACCACTCATCGAAAGAGGTCCGGCCGATGCGCGGCTTCGCGCCGGCAGTGGGGGTCAGCGACTGGTCGTTCAGCTCAGCGCCGAAATAGCGGGCATGGACGTCGGCGATCACCTGGCGCCTGTCGTCATTGGCAGCCAGCACCTTGCGGGCAAGCTTGTCGAGCGGAAACTTCTCGGGGCCTGCAACCTCGACAGT
>VAZZ01000135.1:0-9378 GCA_005884715.1 Alphaproteobacteria bacterium
AGCTCCGCCGCGCCGGCGACGGCGCAAGGCCGCTTATGACTTCAGGATACGCGATGCCGTCTTTGCCGGCATTGCTTCCATTGCCATCGGCGCCCTTGGTGGAGCCGTTATCTATGATCGAGCCAATGACGGCCAATTGACCTCGGCCGCTTTCGACGAGATCGGCAGCTTCCTGACGGGATTCGGCACGCAAGACGGTAAGGTTGTGGACGTGGCGCCAAAGCCAGCGGGCGCCAGTGACCAAACGGAGCTGAACTCCGCTGCCCAGTCCAGGAAGCCCATCGCGACGGCGAGACTCGACGTCAACGATGCCACGGGAAATGTGAATACGCTCATCCCGCTGCAGATAAGCGCCGAGCCGGCCTTGCCGAGCCAGGACATCGCACTTCGTTTGAGCGGTCTTCCGGCAGATGCCTATCTCACCGCCGGGACCAAACTCGCCGATAACGCCTGGATCCTCAAACCCGGCGAGGAACTGGGCGTGAAGCTCATGGTACCCAGCGCGCAGACCTCGCCGCTCCTGATCGCGGTCGATGCCATCGAGCCGCGCACCGGCGATCTCGCCGCGCCGACAGAGGAAATCAAGGTCGCCCTGGCGAACGCGACAACGGCCACCACCAGGCAAGCGGAAACGGCCGGCTCGCAAGTTGAACCGGTCTCGGCGCCGCCCACCGACGTAAAGCGGAATTTCAACTTGCCTCCCGCCGAACAGCATGAGACTGCGGCGGCGCAGCCCATTCCCGCTCCGCTGGAAAAGGCCGCCGTCACCGGCGACAGCGATTCCCTCATGCGCAATGGCGACAAGCTCCTCAATCTCGGCGATTTCAGCGCGGCGCGGGCGTTCTTCAGCAAGGCGCGCGATCTCGGCAACCGCGAGGCATCGCTGCGCCTCGGCCAGACCTATGACCCGGTCGTCTTCCGCGACAAGAACGTGCAGGGTCTCAAGCCTGATCCGGCCATGGCGCTCAAATATTATCTCGAAGCGCGCACCGCTGGCATCGAAGATGCTGACACCGCGATCACCGGGCTGGAGAGCTGGCTGAAGCAGTAGACGCTGAAGCGGCTTTGGGCTCCTGACGACCGCGTGTTCCGCTCCGTCATGGCCGTGCTTGATGGTCGGGTTAACCCGACCATGCACCCGGCTATCCACTCGCGCCGATTATTAATGCATGAGGGAAGGCTTCGTCAGCATCATGGCCAATGAGCGCAATGGCACGAGCTATATCGGTGTCACGAGCACAGGCCTTCGAGCCTCATCCGCATCGTCTCACCATCGGCAATCTGGCTGATTCAGGCAATCACACATTCAAGAGGAGATATTCGCGCTCCCACGAGCTGATGACGCGGCGATAATGCTGCATCTCCTCATGCTTGACGTCCTGGAAGGCCTCGACGAATTTCTCGCCCAGGACCTGCTTGAAAGACTTCGTGTAGTTGAGCTTGTCCAACGCCTCATCGAGGCTGATCGGCAATGTGTGGGCATAGCGATAGGCCGAACCTTCCACCGGATCGGATGGTTTTAGCTTCTCAATCATGCCCAGGTAACCGCAGGCCAGGGAGCCCGCGAACGCCAAATAAGGATTGGCATCGGCACCTGGCACGCGGTTCTCGACCCTGAGATTGGCGGGATCGGACGAGGGCACGCGCAGCGACACGGTTCGATTGTCGATGGCCCAATGAACATTGGTCGGAGCATCCGATTCAGGCACCAGCCGGCGGTAGGAATTGACATTGGGTGCTGCCAGCGGAAGTGCTGCCGCCAGATAGCGCTGCAGCCCGGCAATATGGCTCAAGAACAGTTTCGAGGGCTTGCCGTCCCTGCCGGCAAAGACATTCTTGCCGGTCTTCACATCCATGACCGACTGGTGGATATGCATCGATGAGCCCGGCTCGTTCTCATGCGGCTTTGCCATGAAGGTCGCATACATGTCATGCTTCAACGCGGCCTGGCGCACGGTGCGCTTGAACAGGAAGACCTGATCGGCAAGCTCCAGCGGATCGCCATGATTAAAGTTGATCTCGAGCTGCGCCGGGCCGCTTTCATGGCTCAGCGTATCGACATCGAGTTCCTGCGCCTCGCAGAAATCATAAATGTCCTCGACGATCGGATCGAAATCATTGGCGGCGTCGATGCCATAGGCCTGGCCGCCGGCCTCCTTGCGGCCCGAGCGCCCGACGGCCGCCTCAAGCGGATAATCAGGGTCGATATTGCGCTTGACCAGATAGAATTCGAGTTCAGGGGCGATGACCGGCCGCCAGCCCTTCTCCTTGTAGAGATCGAGCACACGCTTGAGAACATAGCGTGGCGATATGTCGACCGGATCGTCATTGAGATGGAAGGCATCGCAGATGACCTGAGCCGTGGGCTCCGTATACCAGGGGACCAGCCGGACGGTATTGAAATCCGGCTGCAGATAGATATCGATCGCCGCGTCGCTGACGGCAGAGGTTTCCCAGACATAACGGCCATTGATGGTGAGAGTGAAAACCTCTTCGGGGACACGAAGGCCGCGGGACTTGTTGCCCTTTAGAAATTTCGATGGCGGCAGGATCTTGCCCCGGGCCGTTCCCGACATATCGGCCACCAAACATTCAACTTCACTGATCCGGCGTTCGGTAATCCATTCCTCAAATTTCGTTTGCGACATGATACCCTGTAAAAACGTTACGACAGCCCACCTTACCCGGGCTTCTTGACGGAGGAAACAGGGCTTGGCATTGGTCTTGGATCATGCCGGCTTCCATTGACGCGCAATCTTATTACCAAGCATCTGCTCATTCCTTTCCCCAACAGCCCCGCCTGAAGAGTGACCTGAGGGCCGATATCTGCATTATCGGGGCTGGATTCACCGGTCTTTCGGCCGCCCTTGAGCTGGCCGAAGCCGGCTATAAGGTCATCGTGCTCGAGGCCCGCGAGATCGGCTATGGCGCATCGGGGCGCAATGGCGGGCAGATCTGCACCGGCTTCTCGCCCGGCCAGCAGCGCATCGAAGCACAGCTCGGCAAGGAAGATGCGATCAAATGCTTTGCCATTGCCGAAGAAGCCAAGAAACTGATCGTCGAGCGCATCGCCAAATACAAGATCGATTGCGATCTCAAATGGGGCTATCTGCATGTGATCCCCAAGCCTTCGCAATTCGAAGGCTTGCGGGAGTGGAAAAACGAGTGGGATGCGCTCGGCTATGCCGACACACAGATCCTGAACAAGAGCGAGCTCGACGAGCGGCTGGGCACGAGGATCTATCACGGAGCCCTGCGCGAAGGACGTGCCGGTCATTTTCATCCGCTTAACTATTGCCTCGGTCTCGCCAAGGCCGCGATCGCGGCGGGCACTCAGATCTTCGAAAATTCAGTCGTTCTCAATATCGAATCCGGTCCCGTCGTTACGGCGCGCACCGCGCAAGGATCGGTTCGCGCCAAATTCATGATCATCGGCTGCAATGCTTATATCGGCAAGTTGGTGTCCAAGCTCTACGGCCGCATAATGCCGGTCACTAGCTATATCATCGCGACCGAACCTTTGGGCGAGAACCGTGCCAAATCCCTCATTCGCGACAATGATGCGGTGGCCACTACAAATTTCATCGTCGACTATTTCCGATTGACCAGGGACAGCCGTCTCCTGTTCGGGGGCCGCGCCAGCTATTCGACGCTGGAACCGCCCAATCTCGGCGCCTATATGCGCCCGCGCATGCTGTCGGTATTTCCCGGGCTCAAGGATGTAAAAATCGATCATGCCTGGGGCGGCTATATCGCCATCACCTCGAACCGAATTCCAGATTGTGGGCGGCTCGAGCCCAATATCTACTATGCGCATGGCTATTCGGGGCAAGGTGTCGCCCTTGCCGGCATGTATGGGAAATTGATGGCGGAATGCGTGAAAGGCCAGGCGGAGCGTTTCGATCTCCTGGCGCGGGTCAAGCACCTGCCCTTCCCGGGCGGTCCGATCCGCACACCGATGCTGGTCGCCGCGATGCTGTTCTATCGGATCCGCGACGCCTTAAGCTAGTCCTTATGTTCTGGCAGACCTTTCCGCTTCGACATGCTCCGGGATGCGCCTTTGAGCTCGCTCTCCTTCAGCTTGCCGCGTTTGGCAGCCAGTGCCGCTCCAGCGGCCTCTTGCTGGGCTTTTGACTTTGCAGGCATAATAGTTTCCTCGCATTAATCCATAATCTCTACGTAAACGATCTGGCGTCGCGCGGGTTCCCGCTAATCCGGCAGGGGAGCCCCGCGGGCGCCTTTCTGCCAGGCCCTGAGACACAAATAGTCGAGAATGATCGTCGCTCCGGCAAGTGCTGTGATCTCGGCATGATCATAGGGTGGCGACACCTCGACCAGATCCATGCCGATGAAATTGACGTCAGTAAGCTTGCGGATTATCGACAGCGCCTGGTGCGAAGAAAGACCGCCCGGGACCGGCGTGCCGGTGCCCGGCGCAAAGGCCGGATCGAGGCAATCGATGTCAAATGTCAAATAGGCCTTCTTGCCGCCGACGGTCCCGGCGATCTGCCGCGCCACCTCGGCCGGGCTCATCTCATGCACCTGGTCGGAATAAAGGATCTTGCAGCCGAATGTCCGCTCGCCATGGAAAGTGGTGCGGATACCGATCTGGATGGAGTGCTTCGGATCGATGAGGCCATCGCGGATCGCATAATTGAACATGGTGCCGTGATCGATGCGATCGCCATCATCGGGCTCGACATCGCGATGAGCGTCAAAATGAACGAGCGCCAGAGGCCCGTGCAGCTTGGCATGCGCCTTGAGCAAGGGATAGGAGATGAAATGATCACCACCCAAAGAGACAAGCTCCGCTCCCTTCTCGATCGCGGATAGCGCATGGCTGGTGATCGTGTCGGGCACACTTTCCTTGCGGCCCCAATCGAAGAAACAGTCGCCATAGTCGGCGACGGCAAGGGTATCGAAGGGATCGAACATCCATGGCCAGTAAGGGCCCCAGGCATGTTCGACTGACGCCTTGCGGATCGCCTCCGGGCCGAAGCGGGTGCCCGGCCGGTTGCTCACTGCCTGATCGAAGGGAATGCCGGTGATGGCGATATCCACGCCGGCAAGGTCACGCGTATATCTGCGTCGCATGTAGGAAAGCGCGCCGGCATAGGTCGCCTCAAGCTCGGTGCCTTTGAGATCTTTGCGGCGAAAGGCGCTGTCTCCGGGAATCCCGGTCAGCTTGGAAATTTCCAGCGTCAAGATCTACTCCGTTAAAACCAGGGTATCCTCGGGCGCCCAGTGAATCCAGACCTTCTGGCCACGCTCGACACCCGATCCGCCGACTCTGCTGTCATTCTGCACATTGACGGAGAGTTCAAGATCATCTTTGCAACGCACCACGACATGGCTGGTATCGCCATAATAGGCGACATCGCGCACCTTGCCCTCGGTGCTGATCTTCTTCGCAGCCTTGGGCTGAGTGTCGGTGATCTTGAGCTTTTCCGGGCGGACCGCAATGGCGATATCGCCCGCGGCCCTGCCATCATGCGGCAATTCGATTCTGCCCAACCCCCTGGCGTCGCAGACGAGCTTCTTCGGTGTCGATGAGACGACGGTGGCGTTGATGAGATTCACCTTGCCGATAAAGTCGGCGATGAAGCGGCTCGTCGGCTGCTCGTAGAGTTCGGAAGGGGTGGCGATTTGCTGGACAGCCCCCTTGTCCATGACGGCGATGCGGCTTGCCATCGACAGGGCTTCGTCCTGATCGTGCGTCACGATTATGAAGGTGATGCCGACATTCTCCTGGAGCCTGGTCAGTTCGAGCCGCATCTCGTCGCGCAATTTCGCATCGAGGGCAGAGAGCGGCTCATCGAGGAGCAGCACTTTCGGCCGCTTGACCAGAGCGCGGGCGAGTGCAACGCGCTGGCGCTGGCCGCCCGACATCTGGTCGGGCTTGCGGGCGGCGAGATGGGTGAGCTTCACCATGTCCAGTGCCTCTGCGACGCGCCGTTTCGTCTCTTCGGTGGGAACGCCCGTGACCTTCAGGCCATAGGCGACATTGTCGGCCACCGTCATGTGCGGGAACACGGCATAGGACTGAAACACCATATTGGTCGGGCGCTTGTTGGGAGGCGTCAGCGCCATGTCTTCGCCCCCGATGATGATCTGGCCGGAGGTCGGGGTCTCGAGTCCCGATATCATGCGCAGAAGCGTGGTCTTGCCGCAGCCCGACGGTCCGAGCAGCGCGAAGAATTCATTCTGGTCGATGTCGAAGGAGACGTCGTCCACGGCTTTGACGCCGCCGGGAAAAGTCTTGGTTACATTGCGGAGCGCTATGATTGGTTCTGCCATTGTCCTAACCCTCGCCCGTTTTTTGGGGCGCCTGAAGTTTCATTGCAATTATGGTAGCGATCACCGTGATGACGATCAGGACTGTCGACGCCGCATTGATCTCGGGCGAAACGCCGCGGCGGACCAGGGAATAGACCTTTACCGGGAAGGTCACGGTCTCGGGGCCGGAGGTAAAGAAGGTGATCACGAAATCATCAAGAGACAGCGTAAAGGCAAGCAGCGCTCCAGCGACGAGGCCCGGCATCATGAAGGGCAGGATGACATTCCAGAAAGTCTGCCATTCACTCGCCCCCAGATCCTTCGAGGCCTCCTCGAGCTGTCGGTTAAATCCGACAAGTCGTGAGCGCACGACGACCGCCACAAAGGGAAAACAAAAAGCCACATGGGCAATGATGATGTTGATCAGATTCAGCGGCCAGGGCATGCCGACGGACCACCCCATCATGCCGGTATAGATGAAGAACAGTAGCAGCGATACGCCCATGCAGATCTCGGGGATTACGATGGGAAGCGCCATCACCCCTTCATAGGCAGGCTTGAAGGGAAAGCGAAACCGCCACAGGAACAATGCTGCCATGGCGCCAATGATGGTCGCGATGATGGTCGCGATGAAGGCAATGGTGAGGGAATTGAGCAGTGCCTCCTGAAGAGCGACATTGTTCCAGGCCTTCTCATAATTGTCCCAGGTGAAGCCACGCCAGACGACGCCGCGCTTGTCGGTATTGAAGGAGAAGGCGATCAGGGTGGCGATCGGCGCATAGAGGGCGATGAAGATCGCCACAAAAAGGATCTTGAGCCACAAGCGGTTGCCGTAGTCGAGGGGGCCCGAGCCCGGTTTGAGTGTCTCCGCCATCAGACATCCACCCCCTTGCTGCGAGCGGCAAGGTAGGCGCGCAGAGCGAGCGCAGCAAAAGTCACATACATTAAAAGGAAGGACAGAGCCGAGCCGAAAGGCCAGTCATTGGCGGATTTGAACTGCCGCTCGATGACATTGCCGATCATGATGGCATTGGCGCCACCCAGCATGTCGGGGGTCAGGAACGATCCGAGACATGGAATGAAGACCAGAATGATGCCGGTAATGATGCCGGGCATGGTCAAAGGCAAGGTAACTTTCCAGAAGGTCTGGAACTGTGAGCCGCCGAGATCGAGGCTAGCTTCGAGATAGGAGCGGTCGAGCCGTTCGATCGTGGCATAGAGCGGCAGGACCATGAAGGGCATATAGACATAGACGAGCCCCATGATGACGGCACCGTCATTGTAGAGCATCTCGAAAGGCCCTAGGCCAACCCAACCCAGGACCAGATTGAGATAGCCCTGGCTGCGAAAGACTGCGATCAGCGCATAAGTGCGAATCAGGAGATTGATCCAGAACGGGAGGATGACCAGCAGAAGAAGCAACGGCTTCCATCGCACGGGCACAAAGCAGATGCCGAAGGCAATGGGATAGGCCAGAAGCAGGCAAAAGACCGTCGCCAGGACGCTGATCCAGATCGACTTCCAGATGATCTGCAAATAAATCGCATCGAAGGAGCGAATGTAGTTCGCCAATGTGCCGGTGAATTCGGTCTCGGTAATCGAGGTCTTCTCGCTGAATGAAATACCGAACATCCAGGCGAGAGGGATGATGAAGAAGATCAGAAGCCAGAAGGTACCGGGCGTGAAAAGTGTCCAAAATACCCGGAGATTACCCCTCCAACTGTCCACGATGCCGCGACTCCACCCCTTTTGTCGTTATGTCAATGCTAGAACAGAATGACCGGAGACGGCAACATGCCATCTCCGGTCCGGTTTAAGCCTCAGAAACGCTTAACGAGCGGCGCTTCTTTTTTGTTTTTGCATCGGATGATCCGAAAGCCGCTTCACTTTTCGGTCCGACGCTCCAAATGCGCCCGCTCAGGCTGCCTTGACGCGGGTCCACACCTCATCGCGCGATTTTGTGACATCCTCACCCAGATAAAGGGCGGGCTCGCATTTGGCGACGACCTCGGCCGGCGGGAAGATCGCCGGATTTTCGAGATAGGTCTTGTCCATCAGCTTCTTCGCTTCGGCATTGGGCGTGGCATATTGCACAGTCTTGGCAATCCCCGCTTCAGTCTGGGGATCCATGATGAAATTGATGAAGGCATGTGCATTCTCAGGCCGCGGTGCCCCGGTCGGAATGGCGAGGCAGTCCTGCCACATCTCGGCACCTTCGGTTGGCACGACATAGGAGAGGTCGTCATCCTCGGTCATGACCTGGAGTATATCGCCATTGTATTCCATGGTGAGATCGACATCGCCCGATGCGAGCAGGTCCTGGCCGTTGTCTTTGGCAAAGACCTTGACGTTCTTCTTGCCGGCGATAAGCAGCTCTTCCACTTTCTTGAGCACTGCCGGATCCGTCGAATTGAGCGATTGGCCGATATATTTAAGTGCCGAGCCGATGACGATCTTGGCATCGTCCAGAAGGGCAAGTCGGCCAGCATATTTCGGATCCTCGAACAGCACTTTCCAGCTGTCGATGGTGCCTTCGACCTTGCTTTTGCGGAAACCGATGCCAACCGTGCCCCACAGATACGGAACCGAATGCTTGCGGCCCGGATCGAAGGCAGCATCCTGGAAGACCGCGTCAAGGTTCTTGAAGTTGGGCAGTTTTGCCATGTCGAGCGGCATCACCATATTGGCCTTGATCATGCGCTCGAGATTGTCGTTGGTCGGAACGATCACGTCATAGCCGGGATTGCCGGCCTTGAGCTTGGCGAAGAGCTCGTCATTGTCGGCGAACAGATCCATCTTTACCGCAATGCCGGTTGCCTTTTCAAAATCGGCGAGCGTCGTGTCGCCGATATAGGTATCCCAATTGTAGAAATTTAGCTTCTTCTCTTCTGCAGAGAGCGAATGGCGCGACATGAAACTCAGACCGACGCCGAGCGCACCCAGACCCTTCAACAGTGAACGGCGGCGGGCGGAAAATCCTGGACAATAGACTGGCATGATAGCTCCCTTATTTTCTGCGGCACCTCGCTCACCAGGGTGCCTCCTCTGTCTTAGCCGGCCCAAGCCTATGCCTGGGGCCAGGGCCGTTCAACATTATTTCTA
>VAZZ01000135.1:9473-30995 GCA_005884715.1 Alphaproteobacteria bacterium
GATCGCGGCAGATAGCGCCGACCCGGCCGGACTTGGCGAAGCGCTCGCGGGTCTTCTTGTTTCGGGCAATCTCGATGGCGCCGATCAGACCGAGAGAACGCGTTTCGCCAACGATCGGATGATCGTTGAGGCTCGCCAGCCCGTCGGCGAAGTAACGGCCGAGGTCGCTCGCACGCTCGATCAGTTTCTCCTCCTCCATGATCTCGATGTTCCTGAGCGCCACGGCGCAGGCGGCCGGATGACCGGCATAGGTCATGCCGTGATAGAACTCCTCGCCCTTCTCGAAAAAGTCCTTGATCAGACTGTCGGAGAAGGCGACTGCGCCAATCGGCAGATAGCCGGAAGACAGACCCTTGGCCATGGCGACAATGTCGGGTTCGATCGCCATGGTCTCGAAGCCCCACCCGTTGCCGGTGCGGCCGAAGCCGCGAATGACCTCATCGGCAATGAGGAGAATGCCGTATTTGCGGCAGATCTTCTGTACTTCCGGCCAGTATGTCCTGGGCGGTATGAGCACGCCAGCGGCCCCCTGAATGGGCTCGCCAATGAAGGCCGCGACATTTTCAGGGCCGAGCTCCAGGATCTTCTTCTCGAGATCGGCGGCGGCCTCGAGACCGAACGCATCGGGCGTCAGGTCGCGGCCGAAATCATACCAGTAAGGCTGCTGGACATGGTGGAAGCCCGGCAGAGGCAGGCCGCCCTGGCCATGCATGGCCTCCATGCCGCCAAGGCTCGCGGCAACCATGGTCGAGCCATGATAGCCACGGCGACGGCCGATGAACTGGCTGCGATAGGGCTTGCCCATCAGCTTCCAGTAATGGCGCACGAAGCGCACGATCGTGTCATTGGCCTCGGAGCCTGAATTCACGAAGAAGATGTGCTTGAAGCGCCCGGGCATATGAGCGGAGATCTTGGCGGCAAGCTCCGTCGTCGGCACCGTCGTCGTCTTGAAGAAGGTGTTGTAATAAGGAAGATCGAGCATCTGGCGATAGGCGGCCTCGGCGAGCTCCCTGCGGCCATAGCCGACATTCACGCACCACAGGCCCGCCATGCCGTCAAGCAGCTTGTTGCCCTTGGCGTCCCATATCCAGATCCCGTCCGCCTGGGTCATGACACGTGCACCGCCTTCCGCATGGAAGGCCTTGTGATCGGTGAAAGGGTGGAAGTGGTGCGCTGTATCGCGTGCTACGAGCTCGGCGATATTCAGGTTCTTGGTGTGCAAGTTCATCAGTCATCTCCAATAATGCGGGGAAGCGGCACGAGGCCGACAGCGAGCGGAAATGACGAGGGCTACGGCTTATAACCGATGCGGGCGCAATGCAGCAGAACCTCCTGCTTCAGGGTGCGCGATCCTGCCCGGAGGCAACCGCCGGAGGCTGTGATGCGGAAACACATAAGGTGATTATTGCACAAAGCCCGCAGCAAGAGCAAATCCATCATGAATCAGTTTGCATGGATTGCGATTTCACCCCACTATCGCAATGCAGCATATCGCGCCTTTGCCATTCGGACCTTGACCATCCCAATGGATAAAGCTCGACAACATTGATTTGGAGCGCTTCCTCCTTGGTGGCAAGCGCCCACGGAGAGGCATGGGGAATTTCTTCAACGAAATGTTGAATCCGGACGGCTCGGTTCGCGGCCCCTATGTGCAGATCCATGACTGGATGGGATCGCTCAGCAAGGCCAATGTGGAGCGCGCGCTCAAGGAAGCCGAAGGCATTTTCCGCCGGCTCGGCATCACCTTCGCCGTCTATGGCTCGGAAGAAGCCTCCGAGCGCCTCATTCCCTTCGACATCATCCCACGTGTCTTCGCCGCCGCCGAATGGCGCCGCCTGACCATCGGCATCGAACAGCGGGTCAGGGCGCTCAATGCCTTTCTGCATGATCTCTATCATCGCCAGGAAATCCTGAGGGCCGGGCGAATTCCCAAGGACATCATCCTGCAGAACTCGGCCTTCGTGCCGGAAATGGTGGGGCTGACTCCGCCGCGCGGCGTCTATGCCCATATCATCGGCGTCGATATCGTCAGGGTGAGCGAGACCGAATTCTACGTGCTCGAGGACAATTGCCGGACACCGTCGGGCGTATCCTACATGCTCGAGGACCGGGAAGCGATGATGTTCTTGTTTCCCGACCTGTTCAAAGCGCATCGCGTGGCACCGGTCGAGAATTATCCGGCGATGCTGCGCCAGACGCTCGAAAGCGTGGCGCCGGCAGGCGCCGGAAGCGAGCCGACCATTGCGCTCCTGACGCCTGGTATCCACAATACGGCTTTCTTCGAACACGCCTTCCTCGCCGATGAGATGGGAGTCGAACTCTGCGAGGGATCAGACCTCTTCGTCGAAGACGGCCATCTCCATATGCGCACGACGCAAGAGCCCAAGCGCGTCGATGTTGTATATCGGCGGATCGATGATGCCTATCTCGATCCCCTTACCTTCCGGCCAGAATCGACGCTCGGCGTGCCGGGGTTGTGTCAATGCGCCGGGCACCGGCATCGCCGATGACAAATCGATCTATACCTATATCCCCGATGTCCTCGAATTCTACACGGGCTAGAAACCGCTACTCAGGAATGTGCCGACCTGGCGCTGCAGCGATCCCAGCGACCTCGCCTATGTTCTCGACCATCTGGGCGAACTGGTGATCAAGGAAGTTCATGGTTCGGGCGGTTATGGCATGCTGGTGGGGCCGACCTCGTCGGCCAAGGAAATCGAGGATTTCCGCGGCAGGCTCAAGATCAACCCCAGGAATTACATCGCCCAGCCTACTTTGGCACTTTCGGCGTCACCGACCTTTACCAGCGCCGGAGTGGCGCCCCGCCATATCGATCTCAGACCCTTCGTCCTGACCGGCGTGCGGGTGCGCATCACGCCCGGCGGGTTGACGCGCGTCGCGCTCAAGGACGGATCGCTCGTCGTCAATTCAAGCCAGGGTGGCGGCACAAAAGATACCTGGGTGCTGGAGGACTGATGCTCGGCCGCACCGCCTCTTCGCTGTTCTGGATGTCGCGCTATATAGAGCGGGCCGAGAATATGGCGCGGCTGCTCGAAGTCGGTTACCGCATATCGCTGATGCCCAGGGCAGCTATTTCGCCAAGCACAAGGACATAACTACCAAGGACATCATCCATCACCTGCTGTTCGATGATGACAATCCCTCGAGCGTGCGCACCTGCCTCAAGACCGCGCGAAATAATGGCCGCGCCGTGCGTACCGCGCTAACCCGCGATGTGTGGGAAAGCCTCAACGGCACCTGGAACGAATTCGTCCAGATCAAGCCGGGCTCGATCACCACCGACCGGCTGCCCGGCTTCCTCGATTGGATCAAGCAGCGCGCCATGCTGTTCCGCGGCGCGCTTCTCGGCACCATGCTGAGGCATGACACCTATTTCTTCAGCCAGCTCGGCACGTTCATCGAGCGCGCGGATAACACCGCGCGCATCCTTGACGTCAAATACTACATCCTGCTGCCGAAACCGAGCGACGTCGGTTCCGATGTCGACATCCAGCAATGGGCGACGGTGCTGCGCTCCGTCTCGGCGCACCGCTCTTATCGCTGGTTCTATCGTGACAGCACCTACCGGCCGTGGCTGGTCGCCGAATTCCTCATCCTGCGCGAAGAAATGCCGCGTTCGCTTACCTTCTGCTATCAGTGGATTACCCGCTCTCTCGACGGGTTGGCGGAGGATTATGGCAAATCCTATGACTGCCAGCGGGGGGCGGGCGACATCTATGCCCGACTCGAAGCGGGCAAAATGGATGACATCTTCCAGAGCGGACTGCATGAGTTCCTGCAGGATTTCGTCAAGGCCAATAACCAGCTCGCAGCCGACATAGCCCAGACTTACAATTTTCCATGAAGATCCACGTCCGCCATGAGACCCGATATGACTATGAGACGAGCGTGCGCTCATCGATCCAGCGCCTGTTTCTGACCCCACCCACCTTCGCGACCCAGAAGGTCATTGCCTGGACTATCGAAGCGCCGGGTATCGACAAGGCACTCGCCTATCGCGATGGATTTGGCAATCTGGTGCATCTCATCACCTCGCAAGGTTCACATGATCATGTAACCGTCATCGCCGAGGGCGTAGTCGAAACACAAGACTCAGCGGGCGTCGTGCGCGGGCTCAAATGCCCGGCACCCGATAACGTATTCCTGCGCCAGACCGGCGCAACGGAACCAAGCGGGCCCTTGCGCGAAATCGCCAGTGCCGCTGCCGCAAGTTTTCCCAAACAGCTCGACATGCTGCATGAGATCATGCGCCAGATACGTGCGCGCATCGATTATCAGGTGGGGGCGACGCATGTTCATACGACCGCCGCCGAGGCGCTGGCGGACGGCAAAGGGGTCTGCCAGGACCATGCCCACGCATTCCTGGCCGCCGTGCGTTTTCTCGGTATTCCGGCACGCTATGTGACGGGCTATCTCGTCACCGCGGGGGCAGATCCCGCCACGGCGAGCCATGCCTGGGCGGAAGCGCTGGTGCCGCAACTCGGCTGGGTCGGCTTCGATGCGGCAAACTGCACATGTCCGACCCCTGACTATGTGCGGGTGGCCACGGGTCTTGACGCCCAAGGGGTGGTCCCTGTACTCGGCAGTCGGCGCGGTGGCGAGGCCGAGAACATGACGGTCGCCGTCACGGTCCAACCCGCCGAGCAGTAAGGGCGTGATCAGGAAAACTGCATACCGGGTTCCATCCGATCGCGCGCCAAACTTGGAATTCGAGCTTGGAGCCTTGAATGACCTATTGCGTAGGAATGCTGATGAAGGACGGTTTCGTCCTGGCAGCCGACACACGCACCAATGCCGGTCTCGACAATATCGCGACCTTCAAGAAGCTGCATAGCTGGTCGCAGCCGGGCAAGCGGGTATTCGCGCTGGCGACATCCGGCAATCTCGCCACCACCCAGGCGGTGGTTAGCCTTCTCAGCGAGGGTACCCAGTCTCTGCGCAAGCGCGGCGCCGTCGACAATCTGTTTACTGCCAAGACGATGTTCCAGGCCGCCCAGATCGTCGGCCGCGCCATCCGCGATGTGCAGAAGACCGATGAAGGTCAGCTGTTCCAATCGGAAGACACTTTTTCGGCGAGCTTCCTTTTTGCCGGCCACACGCCGTTCCTGCAGATCGGCGAACATAAATACGGCAAGCCCATTCTTGACCGGGTCAGCGATCCCGGCATGCGGCTCGGCGAGGCGGCGAAACTTGTGCTACTCTCCTTCGATTCCACCATCCGCTCCAATTTAAGCGTCGGCATGCCGATCGATCTCCTGGTCTATGCTAGGGATACGCTGCAGCTCGAGCGGGTGCGGCGGATCGAGCGCGATGATCCGTATTTCCAAAAACTGTCGGGTGATTGGAGCAAAGCCCTGCGCAAAGCCTTCGCGGCGATCGAAGAATTCGACATTTGATTAACTTTTCCCTTGGGTGAGGCAGCGGCGGGGCTGTCACATTACGTTTCGATAAGTTGCGGGATCGCTCAAGATCATTATTTTTGCGAGGGGCGCGAAACATAGAGGGACCCCTTTCACTCATGATGAGCCGTCGCGATCTCTTAAGCGCAGGCACCGCCGCCGCGGCCCTCGCCGCATTTGGCTTGCCGACGAGCGCGTCAGCAACAGGCGAACTGAAGCTCGGCAGCGCAAACAGATTCTCCTTCGACGCACTGATGGAGGAGGCACGGACGTTGGCAGGCAAACCCTATGTGGCGCCCTCCTCACCGCCGCGCGCCATTCTGGAGCGGATCGACTATCAGGCACACGGCCAGATCAAGTTTGACACTGATCGCGCACTCTTCGCCGAGGGACCGGGACCATTTCCGGTCACCTTCTTCCATCTCGGCAAGTACTTCCAGGTTCCCGTCCGGATGCATGTCGTCTCCGGCGAAGCGGGCGACCAGATCGAGCGTGAGATCGAGTACGACCCATCCTGCTTCGACATGCCGGCTGACAGCCCGGCGCGGGAGCTTCCAAAAGACTGCGGATTCGCCGGCTTCCGCTTCCAGGAGAGCCGTCTCGGCGATCAAGCGAAACTCGACTGGCGCAAGAATGATTGGGCCGCTTTCCTCGGCGCCTCCTATTTCCGTGCCATTGGCGAGTTGCACCAGTATGGTCTCTCCGCCCGCGGCATTGCCGTCAATGTCGCTCTGCTCGACCGGCCTGAGGAATTTCCGAACTTTACCCATTTCTATTTCGAGACGCCCACCGACGGTAGCGGCACGCTCGTCCTCTATGCGCTCCTCGACGGGCCGAGCATCGCCGGCGCCTACCGCTTCGTCATGACCCGTCAGAGGGGCGTTGTCATGGAGGTCGAGAAGGCGCTGTATCTGCGCAGCGATATCGCTCGCCTCGGCGTCGCACCAATGACCTCAATGTATTGGTTCTCCGAGACGCGCAAACCCGAGGCGGTCGACTGGCGCCCGGAAATCCACGATTCCGATGGCCTGGCGCTGTGGACCGGAATGGGTGAGCGCATCTGGCGGCCGCTCAACAACCCCTCGCGCAGTGTCGATTCCTCCTTCCAGGACCTCAGTCCGCGTGGCTTCGGCCTCCTGCAACGCGACCGCAATTTCGATCACTACCAGGACGGGGTCATGTATGACCGCCGGCCGAGCCTCTGGGTCGAGCCGCTCGACGACTGGGGCGCGGGTACGATCCAACTGGTGGAGCTCCCGACCGACGATGAAATCGACGACAATATCGTCGCCATGTGGGTACCGGCAGCACCCGCGAGAACGGGGGCGAGCTATCGGCTCCGCTACCGCCTCCATTGGCTCGCCGATGAGCCCTACCCGACGTCGCTGGCGCGCTGCGTGGCGAGCCGTCTCGGAAACGGTGGCCAGCCGGGCCAACCACGCCCGCATGGGCTGCGCAAGTTCATGATCGAGTTCCTGGGCGGGCCGCTCGCGAACCTGCCATTCGGCGTCAAGCCGGAGGCGGTTCTCTGGGCGTCGCGCGGCTCATTCTCCTACGTCTTCACCGAAGCCGTGCCGGATGACTTGCCGGGCCACTGGCGCGCCCAGTTCGACCTCCAGGTCAACGGCGCGGAGCCGGTCGAGATGCGCCTCTTCCTCAGGAACGGCTCACAGATCCTGACCGAAACCTGGCTCTATCAGTACCACCCGTTGCCCAACGAGCAGAGCTGAATTTCCCTGTCCCCTGTGGGGAGAGGGTTAGGGCGAGGGGACGTGATTTCTCAGGTGGATCGTACCCCCTCATCCCGTCTGCGCTTTGCGCCGACATCCTTCTCCCTATGGGAGAAGGAATGATCACGCGCTCGCTTCGGCGTGATCGACGAAGGCGGCTGCCATAAGCCGCTTGGTATAATCCTCATGCGGATGGTCGAAGATCTGCTCAGGTGAGCCCTGCTCCACCATCCGGCCGTCCTTCATGACCATGATGTGATCGGCCATCGCGCGCACGACGGCGAGATCATGGCTGATGAAGAGATAGGACAAGTTGTGCGCCTTCTGCAGATCGCGCAGCAATTCAACGATCTGCTTTTGCACCTGGCGATCGAGCGCCGAGGTCGGCTCGTCCAGCACCACAACCTTGGGCTTCAAGATGATGGCGCGGGCGATGGCGATGCGCTGGCGCTGTCCGCCTGAGAATTCATGCGGGTAGCGGTTGCGATTGGCGGGATCGAGCCCCACTTCGGTAAAGGCCTGGGCGGCGCGTCGGTCACGCTCGCGCGAGGAGATCGAAGGCTCATGCACGAGAAGGCCTTCGGTCACGATCTGCCCGGCGGTAAGACGCGGACTGAGCGAGCCGAAGGGATCCTGGAACACTATCTGCAGCTGCTTGCGCAACGGGCGCATCGCTTGCGGATCGAGCTTCTCGATATGGCGGCCATCGAAATGGATGGAACCCTCGCTGGGCAGAAGCTTCAGAAGAGCGCGCGCCAGGGTCGACTTGCCCGATCCCGATTCACCTACAATGCCGATGGTCTGCCCGCGCTTCAGCGTCACCGATACTCGGTCGACCGCCTTCAGATAAATGGGTTCGCCGGCGAGCAATCCGCCGCCGACCTTGAAGGTGACCCGCATGTCGGTGCCGGCGAGCATTGTCGGCGTCGTTTTGGGCACCGGATCCTTGTGCCCGGTCGGCTCCGCCGCCAGCAGCGCCTTGGTATAAGGATGCTCACCCAGCCGCATCACATAGACGCGATCGGCGATGCGCTTCACGATGTTCAGATCATGGGTGATGAAGATCATGCTCATTCCGAGGCGCTTGCGCAGATCGGCCATCAGATTGAGGATCTCGGCCTGGATGGTGACGTCGAGCGCCGTGCTCGGCTCATCGGCAAGGAAAAGATCGGGATCATTGGCGATCGCCATGGCGATCATCACTCGCTGGCGATGGCCGCCCGACATCTCATAGGGATAGGACTTCATCCGGCGTTCGGGTTCAGGGATGCGCACCAGCTTCAGCATCTTGATCGCTTCCCGGCGGGCTTCCTCGGCGCCGACATTGCGGTGACGCATGATCGGCTCCATCAGCTGATTGCCGATCGTGTAGAGTGGATCGAGCGAGGTCATCGGTTCCTGGAAGATCATGGTGATCTTGCGGCCGCGCACTTCGTTGAGCTCGGCTTTGGTAAGGGTCAGGAGATTGGCGCCGCGATAGGCGACGGTACCGGTGGCCTCACCGTTGGAAGCGAGGAGCCGCATGGCGGCCATCATGGTCTGGCTCTTGCCTGAACCTGATTCACCAACTACCGCGACGGTCTCGCCGGCCTTGACATGCATGTTGATGCCCTTGACTGCATCGACAATGCCGTCAAGCGTGTGAAAACGGACATGGAGGCCTTCTACCGAGAGGATGGTTTCATCGCTGGCCATCGCGTCACCGGTCCTTCGGGTCGAGCGCATCGCGCAGGCCGTCGCCGACGAAATTCAATGCGAACAGCGTCGAGACGAGGAAGAAGGCCGGGAACAACAACAGCCAGTTGGCGGAGCCGATATTCTTGGCGCCTTGCGAGATCAGAACGCCCCAGCTGGTCATCGGCTCCTGCACGCCAAGCCCGAGGAAGGACAGGAAGCTTTCGAGGATGATGACCTGCGGTACCAGCAGGGTCATATAGATGACGACGGGACCCAAGAGATTGGGAACAATGTGGCGACGCAATATGCCTCCTGATCCGACTCCCAGAGCTTCGGCGGCCTGGACGTATTCCTGGCGCCGGATCGATAAAGCCTGGCCCCGTACGATGCGCGCCATATCGAGCCACAGGACCGCGCCGACGGCGAGGAACATCAGCACGAAATTGCGCCCGAAGAACACAACCAGCATGATGACGAAGAAGATGAAAGGCAGTGAATAGAGGACATCGACGATACGCATCATGACCTCGTCGGTCTTGCCGCCGAGAAATCCGGCGGTCGCGCCATAAAGCACGCCGATCGCAACCGCGACGCATCCGGCCAGGAGCCCGATGGAGAGCGATACCCGGCCCGCCATGAGGGTTCGGGTCAGGAGATCGCGTCCGGTATTGTCGGTGCCAAAGAAAAAATACTGCTTCTTTACCGTGGCACTCATGGTGAGCTTTAGGCCATCCGGTGATTTACTCTCGATGCGCGCATTGTCGAATGTGTCGGAGCGGTCGAGATAGCGGGTGACGCGTTCATCGATGGTCTTGGGCGAGGAGATGGTGACGAAGACGCGCTCATCCTGCTCATGCCAATCCTCGAGATCGGCGCGCATGCGGCGCACCACATCCTGCAATGCCGTTTCGATCATTTCTGGCTTCGGATAGGCCGAGAGGCTGGGCTGAGTGCGCACATAATCGGGATAGATCGTCGTATAGGCGTGCGGTGTGAAATTGGGCCCGAAGACACAGACCAGCGCCATCAGCGTCAGGTAGAACAGGCTGAACATCGCCGCCCGGTTGGCTTTGAGTCTCGCCAGGGCATCGGCCCAAAGCGATCGGCCGACCACCGGTGCCGATGCGGTGATGTCAGTCATAGCGCACCCTGGGATCGACGACCGCATAGAGGATGTCGACAATGAGATTGAAGACGATGGTGAACAGCGCAATCACCACAACGGTGCCCATCACCAGCGTATAATCGCGGTTGAGAGCGGCTTCGACGAAGTAGCGTCCGACCCCTGGTATCTGGAAGATCGTCTCGACGATAATGGAGCCGGTGAGCAAAGCCGCGGCCGCCGGCCCTGCATAGGAGACGATCGGCAGCAGCGCGCCACGCAAGGCGTGTTTGACGATGATGCTCCAGTCGGAAAGGCCGAGGGCTCTGGCGGTACGGATATGATGCGAACGCAAGGCCTCGATCATCGAGCCGCGCATGAGGCGCGCCACGATGGCGATCTGCGGCAAGGCCAGCGTGACGATCGGCCCGATTTTATTGAGGAGAGCGCCATTGCCCCAGGTGGCGACCGGCACCAGCGCCAAGGTCGTGGCGAATGTCAGTTGATAGATAGGCGCGATCACGAAAGTCGGAATCGTGCTGCCTGCCGTTGCAGTGGCGATGACGGCATAGTCGGCTGCCTTGTTCTGCCTGAGTGCCGCGACGATGCCGAGAATTCCGCCGATGATGAGGGCGAGAATCAACGCCGATGTGCCGACCTGGATGGACACCGGCAGTCCGACCTTGAACAATTCGGTCACCGTGAAGTCGGGCAGATTGTAGCTCGGGCCGAAATTGCCGTGCAGCAGATTGTTGAGATAGTTCAGATACTGCATCCATAAAGGCTCATCGAGGCCGAACTGGCGATTGAGGTTGGCCTTGATGAAGGGATTGAGTCCCCTCTCCTGATTGAACGGTCCGCCCGGAGCGACGCGAATCAGGAAAAACGAAATCGTGACGATCACGAAGAGCGTCGGAATGGCGGTCAAAAGCCGCCTGAAGACATAGCGCAGCATGCGCGCGCCCCTATCCTGGCAAGGCGCAATCGCCGTCCCCGTGCGGGAACGGCGATTGCTTGACCCTAATTATTCCTTGCTGATAAAGCGCGTCGGATGCACGTCCATCACATTGTCCTCGAAGCCCTTGAGCTTCGGCGACACGAGATTGTGGTAGCTGTAATAAAGCAACGGCATATTGCCGAGATCATCGACAAGCACTTTCTCGGCCTGCGAGAGTATCTTGGAGCGTTCGGCGGGGTTGCCGCCGGCAGCCGCGGCTTTGTCCATCAACTCCTCGAATTTCGGGCTGTTGTAGTTCGAGTAGTTGTTGCCGCTAGCTTTGCGCGAGATACCGAGGAAGGTCTCGGGATCCTTGTAGTCGGCGATCCAGCCGGCGCGGGCGTAGTCGAAGTCACCCTTCTGCTCGAGGTATCCATAGTGCGTCTTGGTGTCGGTGTTGACCATCGTCACTTCGATGCCAAGCGGCTTCAACTGTTCCTGGATTGCAACCGCGGTGTTCTTGTGATTCTCCGACGTATTGTAGCGGATTTCCAGCTTAAGCGGCTTGTCGGGACCGTAGCCGAGCTCGGTCAGGATTTTCTTGGCTTCATCCTCGCGGTCGATCTGCGACATCTCGGCATAATCGGCAATGGCCGGCTCGTAACCCGCGATGCCCGGAGGCACCATGGAATAGCCAGGGAGCATGCTGTTATTCCAGACCTTCTCAGCGAGGAAGTCGCGATCGATCGCCATCGAAATGGCGCGGCGCAATTTCGGATTGGACCACGGCTCCTTATCGGTCTTCACGGCATAATAGTAAGTGCCGAGATAGGGGCCGATATGGATCTGGTCGCCGAACTTCGCCTTGAGATCGGCAAGCTGCTCGAGCGGCATGTCGTCATTTGAATCGAGCTCGCCTGCCGCGAAGCGCTTGACCGCGGTCGAGCGGTCTTCGGTCGGGAAATAATTGACGACATCGATCTTGACCTTATCGGCTTCGTAGAACTTCGGATTCTTGATCAGCTTGATGTGGTCATTCGGCACGAATTCGGCCAAGGTATAAGCCCCGTTGGACACGAGATTGCCAGGCTTGATCCAGTCCGCGCCGAGCTTGTCGATTGATGCCTTGTGCACCGGATAATTGGCCTGGTGAGTCAGCATTTCGAGGAAATAAGGTGTCGGCGCCTTGAGCGTGATTTCGAGCGTGCCGGCATCGATGGCCTTCACGCCGAGCTCCTCGGGTTTCGCCTTCTTCTCATTGATCTCCTGGGCATTCTTCACGACATAGAGCATCGAAGCATATTCAGCGGCGGTTGCCGGGTCCTCCAGGCGACGGAAGGAATAGACGAAATCATCTGCGGTAACGGGATCGCCATTCGACCAGGTCGCCCCCTTGCGCAGGGTGAATGTGTAGACGGTGCCGTCATCGGAGATTTTCCAGCTTTCGGCGGCGCCGGGGATAAGGTTCGCCTTGGCGTCTTGCATCACGAGGCCGGAAAACAGGTCGCGCAGAATATGGGCTTCATAGACGGTCGATGTCTTGTGCGGATCGAGCGATTCCGGATCGGCCGAGTTACCCCTGTTGTAGATCATTTCGGCGAAGGCCGCCGAATAGCTTATCGTCACGAGGGCCGTGGCGAGAAGCAATGAACGAAGACTTTTTTTCATTTAATTCCTCCCGTTTGACGGCTCCGTTAAGGGCAGAATTGCCAAAAGCCGCCGGTTTAACGGGCGCACTATACCATCGCCTTCGCTTTTGTCCCATGTCATGTGATCTTCGTCAAAAGTGTAATATCCCCGCGTCAAACATGGGAATAGCGCGGTTTCCTCCCCGTGCTTATGTAACCCGGCAATGGCCAAGACTGCCCCCGTTCTCCTGCTCGATACAGTTAACGATCCGGCGGATCTGCGCAAACTGGAATCCAGGCAGCTGCGCCAGCTCGCCGAGGAGCTGCGGGCCGAAACCATCGACGCCGCCGCCCATACCGGGGGTCATTTCGGCGCCGGCATGGGCGTCGTCGTGCTCACCGTCGCGCTGCATTACGTGTTCAATACCCCGGCCGACCGGCTGATCTGGGATGTCGGCCATCAGTCTTACCCGCACAAGATCCTGACCGGCCGGCGCGCCCAGATTCGCCAGATCAGACAGCGGAACGGGCTCTATGGCTTTACCAGGCGCTCGGAGAGCGCGTTCGATCCGTTTGGCGCGGCGCACAGCTCAACCTCCATTTCCGCCGGCCTCGGCATGGCGGTGGCGCGCGATCTCAAGCACGAGAGCAACAACGTGATCTGCGTCATCGGCGATGGGGCGATGAGTGCCGGCATGGCCTATGAGGCGATGAACAATGCCGGCGCCCTCGATACCCGGCTGATCGTGGTTCTAAACGACAACGGCATGTCGATCGCGCCGGCCGTCGGCGCCCTCACCAATTATCTTTCCTGGCTCGTCTCGTCGCGGCCGTTCCTCTCGCTGCGCGGTATCGCCAAGCAGCTCGCCATGAAATTCCCGCGCGCCCTGCGCACAGCGGCACATCGGGCAGATGAATATGCGCGCGGCATGCTGACCGGCGGCACGCTGTTCGAGGAACTCGGTTTCTATTATGTCGGCCCGATCGACGGGCATGACATCGACACGCTGATTCCCATCCTGCAGAATGTACGCGACGCCAGGCAGCTCGGTCCGGTTCTCGTCCATGTGGTGACAGAAAAGGGCAAGGGGCATCCCTTCGCCAAGCCCGACCGGGAAAAATATCACGCCATCCCCAAATTCAATCCGGTCACGCTCGAAATGGCGACGAGTGCATCCAATGCGCCGACCTATACCTCGGTTTTCGCCAAGGCCCTGATCGCCGAAGCCGAAAAGGATGAGAAGATCGTCGGCATCACCGCCGCCATGCCTTCCGGAACCGGCCTCGACAAATTCGCCAGCCGCTTCCCGACCCGTATGTTCGATGTCGGCATTGCCGAACAGCATGCCGTCACCTTCGCAGCCGGCCTCGCGGTCGAGGGCTTCAAGCCCTTCTGCGCCATCTATTCAACCTTCCTGCAGCGCGCCTATGACCAGATCGTGCATGATGTGGCCGTGCAACGGCTGCCGGTGCGTTTTGCCATCGATCGCGCCGGGCTCGTCGGCCAGGACGGCCCGACCCATGCCGGCAGTTTCGACATCACCTATCTCGCCTGCCTGCCGGATTTCGTCATCATGGCGGCAGCCAATGAAGCCGAACTCGTCCACATGGTGGCGACCGCCGTTTCCATCGACGACCGCCCGTGCGCCTTCCGCTATCCGCGGGGCGAAGGCGTGGGCATCGATCTCCCCGACCAGGGCATACCGCTCGAGATCGGCCGCGGCCAGGTGGTGCGCGAAGGATCCAAGATCGCGCTGCTCTCCTTCGGGGCGAGGCTGCGGGAATGTCTGAAGGCGGCCGACCAGTTGCAGAGCCTCGGCCTCTCGACGACGGTGGCCGATGCGCGCTTCGCCAAGCCGCTCGATGAGGATCTCATTCGCCGGCTCGCGCACGGCCATGAGGTCCTGGTGACCATCGAGGAAGGCGCCATTGGCGGCTTCGGGACGCAAGTGTTGCACTACCTCGCGCGGGCCAATCTCTTCAACGCCGGCTGCCATATCAGGACCATGTATCTGCCGGACCGCTTCATCTCTCATGCGGCCCCAAAAGAGCAGTATGAAGATGCCGGCCTGACGGAAAAATCGATCGTCGCGGAGGTCCTCGGCGCTCTCGGTGATGCGGCACGAACGCTCGATTTCAAGACGCTGGCCTGAAACGCGAAGGCAGGCCCTTTCTATCCCTCTTCCGCCGTGTCCGCCTGGCGCCGGCGCCTGGGCGCCGTCCAGACCCTGAGCTGCGGCAACAGGACAAAGAGCGCTACAAGCGACAGACCAAGAGCGACCAGCAGAAGATCGCCGAATTGTTGGATTGCCGGCAAGGGTGACAGGACGAGCGGCGCGAAAGCGGCCAGCACCAGGAAGGCCGATAGCAGCAGCGCGCGGGGTCGCGCTGAAGCCCCGGGCGATTGGCCGGGAGGCTGAGCCCGATACCAGCTCTCGGCAAGGATCGCGGCACCGAGGGTGAAGCCCAGAAGGACGATGAAGACGGCGATGCTCTCCGGATAGAGATGAGCCCCCATCATGGCGGTGATGCCAAGGGCTAAGAGCGAGGCCGTGGCGAGGGGCAACAGGATGCGCACCGACTTGCGCAGATTGCGGAACAGGAGCAGCGGCATGATGACGGCGAGCAGCAGCCATCCGCCGGCATAGGCAGGCACGGCGGCCCGCATGACGGCAAGCCGGTCGGCCTCGATCAAGGCAGCGCCCGCGACCGTCGGGGCCACGCGGCGCAGAGCCGCGGCAAAACTTTCGATGTCATCGGGATGGCGCGGCTGTACCTCGATGCGCCACAGGCCGCCACGCGAAACATATTGGTGATAGATCGCAGGGTCGAGCCGTTCCACGGTCAAGGGGTCTAGCCTGGACAGACGGTCGATACGATCGAGGAGGAGCTGCAGCCTAACGAAGAATGTGCGCTCGAGCTGGCGCAAGGCCGCCGGCGGAGCAATCCCGCTTCCGTCCAGCAAAACCAGGCTGCGGCGGAACTCATTGGCAGCCCTCGCCAGTTCAGGCGTCGCCGCGGGCTCGGCGGCGATGCGGCGCAGACCATCCTGCAGCTTCACGAATTCGGTGCGCAGGAAATCGTCCGGAACGTCTTCGACAGCCGTGGTGTTGCGCGGAAATACCCCCTGGAGTCGCGCCAGGATGGCGCGCTTCTCGGCTTCTCCGGAAGGCAGGAAGGCCTCTACCCAGCGCACCCCCTCGACCTCAGGCAAAGCCGCCAGTCGGCGGATCAGGAGCCGGGCCGGGTCGCCGGGTTCCGCCAGTATCTGTCCCGATGCCAGAAGCGACGGTTCGCGTGCTGAAAGTTCGCGGAACAGCCTTTCGGCTGCCGATGTGCCGTTCTGCGGGATCGCTGATGGACTCTCGAATCGTGCGGCCGGGATCAGCAAGGCACAGAGTACGGCCACCGCAATAAGGGTCGCGGCAAGCCCCCGACGCAACGACCACCAGGTATAGGAAGCGGGCCGCGACATCAAATTGTCGAGCCAGTGTCCGCGCTCATCCTCCTCATCATCGGCAGCGGGAGAGCGCTGCCGCATCAGCGACAGCAGGGCCGGCAACAATGTCATTGCGGCGAGGAAGATGACGGCGCTCATGATGGCGAGAATGATCGCCAGCTTATGCAACGCCTGGAACTGGCTGCCGAACAGAGCAAGGCCGGTCGCCGATATGCCGGCAAGCCAGATGAGTAGCGGAAATCCGAGCGCCTGGGCCGGCAGCATCAGGGACGCACGCTTGCCGAGGCTTGAATATTGAGCCTCTTGCGAACGCAAGACGAGGCATATCGCGGTTAGACCAAAGAGGGCTGCGAAAAGCACTGGGTAAGTGAGGCTCACCCGATCGAAAGAACCGATCGCCGCGAGGGAGAGCGCCGTCGTGAGGGTGAAGGCGAGTGCTGCCACCGTCAGGACGATCATCACGGTTGCGAAACACGCCAGGCCGAAGCCCAGGATCACCAGAATGATGACGCTCGACAGCAGGGCCGGCAATAGCAGAACACGGATATTCAAGGGCGGCGACATCGCGCGCAGGACCGGACGCCCCGTCAACGCCACCGAAACGCGGCCGTCAAACTCCGTCACGACCAGGTCGGCTAGGCGCCGCGCCTCCTCAACGGCATGGCGCGTCGGGTCGGCATCGCTGGTCGCCACTGGATAGGAAAGCACATACCAGCGCGTGCTCTCGATATTGACCCCGTGCTCGATGAGCGACAGCCAATCGAGATCGCGTCGCTTGCCGGCGAGCTGCGCCTGCACGGTCTTGGCGGCATCGATGAACAACGCCGTCACCACTTCGGGCGAGCGGCCTGCGACGGCGACCTTGGCCACCTGGTCGGCGAGGACGGCAAGTCCGGTCAGGCTGGGTGAAACGGACAGCGCCTGGAACAGCGGTGCGGAGCGTTCGATGCGCCCAACCATATCGGCGACTTCCTGCTCGTCCAGATAAAGCACGCCGTTGTCATCGAAGAACCGTCCCGTTCCCGGCGCAAAGACATTGCGGAACACGTTTACCTGCTCGCTCATGCGGGCCGCCATGCGTTCGGCTCCGCTGCGGGCCAGCTGGGGGTCCTTACTGTCAATGACGGCGACGATGCTTTCGCTCGGTTCCGAGAATTCGGCGTTGAGCCGATCCTGCTCATCGGCGAGGAGCGGGTTAGTCGTCACCAGATAGGCGTCCTGCAATTGCACTTTCATCGCCGTCGCGGCAAAGACAAAGGCCGGTATGGCAAGCGCAATCCAGACGGCGATAACGATCAGCGGGTGACGGACGGCTAGCCGCGCCAGCCTGGCAAAGATATTCGGCTTGATCAGCCGCGGCCGCTTTTCGGGCGAGGCAGGATAGCGCTCTTCCCAAGTCATCAAACGTTGTGCCTCTGCGGGCAAGATAGGCGAATCCCCATAAACGAGTCACATAGCGCGTGATCAGGAAAAGTGGCTACCGGTTTTCCGTCCGATCACGCGCTAAACCTAAGATTCCGATCACGTTTTATCACTTCAGACCGGAATCGGTCTGAAGTGATCGTGATCTAGGAGCGTTTCCCATTCGGATTAAAATGAATCCGGATGGGATAAAAAAGCCCGATAATCTATTAACGGAGCGCTTCCGCATCGCCAAAAGCCCAACAATTCTGGCTAAAAGCACCCCGCATACCAGACTGGCCTGTTACAGTCTGTGCACATTGAGGGCAATTTCATGAACAAGTTTACCAACCGGAAACGCGGGGTCAGGACGACCGCCATCCATGCAGGTGAAGCGATAGATCCCGTGAGCCGGGCCTCCTCCCCCAATCTGGTGATGTCTTCCACATTCGCGCCTACCGAAGTCGCCGGTTTCTCGGCCCGCAATCGCCAGGGCTATGAAGGCTTCGTCTATGCGAGGCTGTCCAGTCCGACCGTCAAGCAGCTCGAAGACAAGCTCGCGGCACTGGAGGAGGCGCAATCCTGCCAATGCTATGCGTCAGGCATGGCGGCATCGAGCGCGCTTATGCTCGGACGTCTGAGCCAGGGTGAACATCTCGTCATTTCCGACACGAACTATGTTGGCACTGCCGAACTGGTGCGCGACACCCTGCCCCGCTTCGGCATCGAGGTCACCCCGGTCGACATGTCCGATCTCGACATGGTCGAAGGCGCCATCCGGCCTCAGACCCGAATGTTGTGGGTCGAAACGCCAGCCAACCCGATCATGCGGCTCGCTGACATTGAAGCCCTGAGCCTCCTGGCGCGCGCCAAGAAAGTACGCGATGTCGTGGTCGATTCGACCTTCGCCTCGCCGATCGCCACGCGGCCTCTGGCGCTCGGCGCCGATTTTGTCGTCCACTCGCTCACCAAATATATCGGCGGCCATGGCGATGCGATGGGCGGTGCGGTGCTCGGGCGCAAGAGTGAGCTCGATCAGCTCAATCTCGAAGCGACGGTCCACTATGGCGGCGTGCTGTCGCCCTTCAATGCCTGGCTCATCATGCGCGGCGCGGCAACGCTTCCCATTCGCATGAAGGCGCATGAAGAGACCGCGATCGAGGTGGCGAAATTCCTCGAAGCACACCGCCGCGTGCGCCGCATCCTTTACCCGGGTCTTGCCTCTGACTCTCCAGGTCGCAGACGGCCTGGCGCTGGCCAAGCGCATGGTCGAGAAACTGGAGGTCGTCCACTATGCCGTCTCGCTCGGCCATCACCGCAGCCTGATCTACTGGATACCGACCGCCGACCTTATGCGCTCGACCTTCCGGCATGAGGGAGAGTTGCTCAAACGTTATCGCGATTTCGCTGGCGATGGCGTGTTCCGCTTCTCCGTCGGTCTTGAGGATGCCGAAGACATTTGCGCCGATCTCGAGCGCGTGCTGTGAGCGAGCGAAACAACTCGCGCAGCACCTGATGCTAAATATGGAGAAATCCGCTCCAGATTGGAGGCGGCCGATTGGTAGTAATGACCTGCTAATCGCAGCACGTGCTTATACGACTGGAGCAACGATCGCGACTGCCAATACCCGCGAGTTCAAATGTATTCAGGGCTTGAAGGTGGCAAATTGGCTTGCCTGATTGCTGCTATGGATGCCGAAGCCACTTTCATTTCTCGACGTCGGCGCTGCGCCTGTTATATTCCGCCTTGTAGCGGCGATAGGATCTGATCCCGAAGGGCAGGAGCGCGATATAGAGGATCGACATCGCCGTCAGCATTTCCCAGGTGAAGGCGATCAGGCTGACGATGATGAGTGCGGCGATGCCAAGAAGCGGCAGGACCAGATCGCGGCTGATGCGCGATCCCAATGTCTTGGCCGAATAGGTCGGCACCCGGCTCACCATCAGGAATGCGACGGCGGCGATATAGGGCAGTACCAGCCAGGCCACGTCATGGCCGTTGGGAATGAGGCCGAGAAATCCCAAATACATTGGTGCCATTGCAAGACCGGCCCCAGCCGGTGCCGGCGCCCCGGTGAAGAAATTCATCATCCAGGCCGGCTTGTCCGGGTCATCGATCGCGACATTGAAGCGTGCTAGGCGCAAGGCACAGCAGATCGCCAGGCAGAGAGCGACAAGCCAGCCCAGGCTTTTCAGCGAATTGAGCGACCACAAATAGATGAGGATAGCGGGCGCCACGCCGAAATTGACGAAATCGGCAAGTGAATCGAGTTCGGCGCCGAAACGCGAAGTGCCTTTCAGGAATCGGGCAAGCCTGCCGTCGATCGCATCGAGCACGATGGCCAGGATCACGGCGCCGACCGCGAGCTCATAGCGTCCCTCGACGCCGAGCCGGATGGCAGTGACACCGCTGCACAAGGCCAAGAGCGTGACGAGATTAGGCACCAAGATGCGGATCGGCACCTGTTTGAAGCGGCGCAGCCGCTGCTCGCGGCGGCTCTTATCGATATGCTCGTCTTCAAGGCCCCGGAAAGCCGCCATTGACTCAACTCCTTATAATTTAGAGCGCTTCCTCATCGCCAAAGCTTGCCCCGGATTCGATCCGGGATCGAGCAACTTTGGCGGGAAGCGGCTCTAGTTGCGCCGTCCGGCACGCTCGGCCTCGCTCGATGCAAAATCGGCGAAGACGGTCTCGCCCGCTACGGCGCGCTGGCCAACCGCGACCAGAGCATTGATGCCGGCCGGCAGATATACATCGACCCGGCTGCCGAAGCGAATGAGGCCGAAGCGCTCGCCGGCCTTCAGCATATCGCCGTCATTCACGAACTTCACGATCCGGCGCGCCACCAGGCCGGCGATCTGCACCACGCCCAGTCTGCGCCCGTCGTCGAGTTCAAGCGTCAGCGCCTGGCGTTCATTGTCTTCGCTCGCCTTGTCGAGATCGGCGCTGAGGAATTTGCCCGGCACATAGGCGATATGGGCGATGCGCGCATCGGCCGGCGAGCGGTTGATATGCACATCGAAGATGTTCATGAACACCGAGATGCGGGTGAAATTCTCACGCGGCAAATCGAGTTCGGGCGGCGGCACGACATTCTCGATCGCGCTGATGCGGCCATCGGCGGGCGAGATGACGAGACCGGCGCGCACAGGTGTCACCCGCTCGGGATCGCGGAAGAAATAGGCACACCACAACGTCACCACCAGCGCCAGAAGCGCCAGAAAATCAAGATCGAACCAATAGAGCATGACGGTGACCACCGTCGCGATCGCGACGAAACGCCAGCCCTCCCGATGGACGGGGACAAGCGTCGAGGTAATGGTGTTGACCAGCGACATATTTGACCGAAACAGCTTATTCCAGGATTGTCATCAAATATAGGAGCGCTCAGTTAACGCTATCCGACATGACCTCGGCACTCTTGCCAACTTCGATCTTCGGCGTCTCGCCTTCCTCATGTTCGATATCGGCGAGACGGCGGCGCACCTCCTCGGCTTCGCGCTGACGGTTCCACATCTGCGCATAGAGACCGCGCTTCTTCAGCAATTGCGCATGGGTGCCGCGCTCGGCGATCGAGCCCTCGTCGAGAACGATGATCTCATCGGCATCGACGACGGTCGTCAGGCGGTGAGCGATGACGAGGGTCGTGCGGTTGCGCGAAACCTGGCGCAGCGCCGTCTGGATCTCGCGCTCGGTCATCGAATCGAGCGCCGATGTCGCCTCGTCGAGGATGAGGATAGGCGGTGATTTTAGGATGGTGCGGGCGATCGATACGCGCTGCTTCTCGCCGCCGGACAGTTTCAGACCCCGCTCGCCGACGACAGCTTCATAGGCCTTGGGAAGCGTCATGACGAAGGAATGAACCTGGGCTAGGCGCGCGGCTTCCTCGACTTCGGCATCGCTCGCATCGGGCCGTCCATAACGGATATTGTAGCGCACCGAATCGTTGAACAGCACGGTATCCTGCGGCACCATGCCGATGGCGGCCCTGAGCGTCTTCTGGGTCACTTGGGCAATGTCCTGCCCATCAATCAGGATGCGGCCCGAGCCCATGTCGTAGAAACGAAACAAAAGCCGCGAAATGGTGGACTTGCCGGCCCCCGAGGGCCCGACGATGGCGACCGTCTTGCCGCTCGGAACCCGGAAGGTGAGATCGCGCAGGATCG
>VAZZ01000135.1:31022-33010 GCA_005884715.1 Alphaproteobacteria bacterium
CAGCGGCACAGCACCTGGACGATCCTTTATATCGGCCTCGACTTCGAGAAGCGAAAACATCTCCTCGACATCGATCAGACCCTGCTTGATGTCGCGATATACCGAGCCGATGAAATTGAGCGGCATATAGAGCTGGATCATCAGCGCATTGATCATGACGAAATCGCCAAGCGTCATCTGGCCGGCGTGAACGGCATAGCCGCTCATCAGCATGGCAACCGTGAGGCCCACGGTGAAGACCAGCGCCTGGCCGGCATTGAGCACGGCGAGCGAAATCCAGGTCTTGATCGAAGCCCTTTCATAGCGCTCCATCGCCTGATCGTAGCGGCGGGCTTCATGCTCCTCATTGCCGAAATATTTCACCGTCTCGAAATTGAGCAGGCTGTCGATGGCCTTGGTCGAGGCATCGGTATCGGCCTCGTTCGCCGAGCGGCGGATGTTGATGCGCCATTCGGTGGCGAGATAGGTATAGGCAATATAGGCGGCGACGGTCAGCGCGACCACAAGAGCATAGAGCCAGCCATAGGAACGGGCGAGAATGCCGCAAATGAACAGGAGTTCGAGCGCCGTCGGCAGCGTATTGAACAGCGAATAGCGCAGGATGGTGTCGATGCCGTTGGTGCCGCGCGAAATGATGCGCGACAGTCCGCCAGTGCGTCGTTCGAGATGGAATTTGAGCGACAGCGCATGCAGATGCCGGAAGGTCCGCATCGCGAGTTCGCGCACCGCGCGCTGGCCGACCTTGGCGAAAATCGCATCGCGCAATTGCGCGAAGGCCACCATCATCACGCGCCCCACGCCATAGGCGATGATCATGAACACCGGCACGGCCACCAGGGCCGCAACGCCGCTCTTGGCGGTCAAGGCATCGACGGCATATTTGTAAGCAAAGGGGGTGAGAACCGTCACGACCTTGGCCAGCACCAGTGCCGTGATGGCAAGGACGACGCGGATCTTCAGATCCATGCGGCCCTTCGGCCACAGAAGCGGCATGATATCCCTGAGCGTCAGCCACTGGCTGCCGTCGCCCCGTCTGATCGCCGATTGATGCGGTGTCAGGCCACGCTTCATTGCGCGGCGCCGCCCTCGGCGCTGGTCAGCGGTTCCTTGCGCTTGGGGTCAATCGATTCGGGGGGTTTCGCATTGGGGATGGCAAAGATCTGCCCCGGATAGATACGGTTGGGATTGCGGATCTGGTCCTTGTTGGCCTTGTAGATCACGGTGTAACTCTTGCCGCGGCCATAGATGACGCGTGACAGTTTCCACAGATTATTGCCGGGCTGAATGACAACCTTGCCCGAGCGCGGCTTGTCGGGCTCGGTCGTCTTGGCGGTTTGCTCGGCGGCTGCCACGGCGGCTGTGGTCACCTCCTGCTTCTTGTTTTTGATTGCAGGCTGCTCGGGCGCGGGACCTGAGGCGTCAGGCTCCGTTTTGGCAACTTCCGCAGTCTGGGATGGAGTTCCGGCAGCTGGGGGCTGGACCGTTGTTTGCGGCGGCGTCGCTGTCGCGAGCGGCGGCTGAACTTCCGTCGTCTGGGGTGGGGTAGCCGTCGGGGGCGGTGCTGAACTTCCGTCGTCTGGGATGGGGTCACGGTCGCGGGCGGCGGCTCAACTTCCGTCGCCTGGGGCGGCTGGGTCTCAGGCGTTGCCGGCGCGTTCAGCGCAGCAACAGCGGCCGCATCCTCGCGCTGGAATGGTAATTCGATACGCGCCATCACCTTGCCGGCCGCCTCGATCTGATCGGCGCGCAAGGTATGGGTGCCTGGCGCAATGATGTCACTGCCCGAGAAGGACCAGTTGCCCGCCGAATCGACGATCGCATCGCCGACATCGCCATTGTCGACATAAAGCCGGATCGCGGATCCGGGGGCAGCACGGCCGGAAAAGATGATGTCGCCCTTGTCGTCGTAGTCGACGGCATCGAGCCTGAGGGCAACAGCTTTTGCCGTCTTTGGGGGTTCGGGAACAGGCTGGAGCGCCTCGGGCGGC
>VAZZ01000001.1 GCA_005884715.1 Alphaproteobacteria bacterium
ACGGCGAAATCCTGAACCCTATCGGTCACGCCACGCCCCTTACACGCGCCGTACCCTTGTGCTAAGCCCGGCGCCTATCCCTAACCTATCATTGCCAAGAAAGGCGGCCATGTCATCGTCCGTCATCACACGTTTTGCCCCTTCGCCCACCGGCTTCCTCCATATTGGCGGGGGGCGGACCGCGCTCTTCAACTGGGCCTATGCCAAGAAAACCCAAGGCAAAATGCTGCTCCGCATCGAAGACACCGATCGCGAGCGCTCGACGCCCGAGGCGGTCTCGGCCATCCTCGACGGCCTAACGTGGCTCGGACTCGACTGGGACGGCGAGGCCGTGTCGCAATATGGGCGCGCCTCACGCCATCGCGAGGTCGCCGAGATCCTGCTCGCCCGCGGGCTCGCCTATCGCTGCTACTGCACGCCCGAAGAGCTGAGGCAGATGCGGGAAAAGGCCGAAATGGAAAAGCGACCCGTGCGCTATGACGGCGCCTGGCGCGATCGCGATCCGGCCCAGGCCCCTCAAGGCGTGAAGCCGACGATCCGCTTCAAGGCGCCACAGGACGGCGAGACCGTGATCGAGGATCGCGTCATGGGCCGTGTCGTCTTCCAGAACAAGGACCTGGACGATCTCATCATCCTCAGATCCGACGGCAATCCGACTTATAATCTCTCCGTCGTCGTCGATGATCACGATATGGGGGTCACACATGTGATCCGTGGCGTCGATCATCTCACCAATGCGGCGCGCCAGACCCAGATCTACAAGGCGATGGGCTGGTCGGTGCCGGACATGGCGCATATTCCGCTCATCCATGGGCCCGACGGCGCCAAATTGTCAAAGCGCCATGGCGCCCTTGGTGTCGAGGCCTATCGCGCAATGGGCTATCTGCCGGAGGCGATGCGCAACTATCTGGCACGGCTCGGCTGGAGCCATGGCGATGACGAGATCTTTTCGACCGAGCAGATGATCGAGTGGTTCGACCTCGATGGTATCGGCAAGTCGCCGTCGCGTTTTGACTTCGTCAAGCTTGAGAATTTGAATGGCCATTATATGCGCCACACGGATGACGAACAGCTGGTGCGGGCGTTGTTGGCCTTCCTGCCCCATGTCGCGGGCGGGCCGGAAATGCTGGCGCGTATTGATGCTCCCATGCGTGCCAAGCTCAAGCGAGCCATGCCGGGGCTCAAGGAGCGCGCCAAGACCCTCATCGACCTGATGAAGAGTTCGCAGTTCCTGTTCGCTCAGCGCCCGCTCGCGCTCGACGACAAGGCGAGGCAAATCATCGCCGATGGCGGCGTCGCGGCACTCGAGGCGCTTCTCCCGGTGCTGTCGCAAGCGGATTGGAACGCGCACAGCTTGGAGGCCGCGGTCAAGGCGCATGCGGAAGCGACGGGCGCCAAGCTCGGCAAGCTCGCGCAGCCATTGCGCGCCGTGTTGACGGGAACAAATACGTCACCTGGTATCTTTGATGTCCTGGATGTTCTCGGCCGCGATGAGTCATTAAGTCGTATTGAAGATGGCCTTAAGTTAAGTTGACCGTCATGCTGCAGTGCAATAAACTTCGCTCAAGCAGGGGAAAATGGCAGGGACAGAACCATGACAAAAGCAGCCGCGACCAAGAAAAACGATGACGTGGCACAGGAAGAGTCAGCCACCCTCACACTCGGCAACAAGAGCTACGATCTGCCTGTCAAGAAGGGATCGCTCGGCCCCGATGTCGTCGATATCGGCCACCTCTACCGCGACGCCGGCATATTCACCTATGATCCAGGCTTCACCTCGACAGCGGCCTGCGAGTCCGAAATAACCTTCATCGACGGCGACGAAGGCATCCTGCTCTATCGCGGCTATCCGATCGATCAGCTGGCGGAGCATGGCGATTTCCTCGAAACCTGCTACCTCCTTTATTACGGCGATCTTCCGACCCCGGCACAGCGGCGTGAATTCGAAAATGCGATCACCATGCACACGATGATCCATGAGCAGATGAGCCGCTTCTACCAGGGCTTCCGGCGCGACGCTCATCCGATGGCGGTGATGGTCGGCGTGGTCGGCGCGATGTCGGCCTTCTATCACGACTCGACCGACATCAACGATCCGAAGCAGCGCGAGATCGCATCGCGCCGGATGATCGCCAAACTTCCGACGATTGCGGCCATGGCCTATAAATACTACATCGGCCAGCCCTTCGTTTATCCGAAGAACGAGCTCTCCTACGCGGCCAACTTCCTGCGCATGTGCTTTGCGGTGCCGTGCGAGGAATACAAGGTCAATCCGATCCTGGCGCGCGCCATGGACCGCATCTTCATCCTGCATGCCGATCACGAGCAGAATGCATCAACCTCGACGGTCCGCCTGGCCGGCTCCTCGGGCGCCAATCCCTTCGCCTGCATCGCGGCGGGCATCGCCTGCCTTTGGGGCCCGGCGCATGGCGGCGCCAATGAAGCGGCACTGAAGATGCTCGAGGAAATCGGCGATGTGAACAAGATCCCTGCCTTCATCGACAAGGTGAAGGATAAGAACTCGCATATTCGGCTCATGGGCTTCGGCCATCGCGTCTACAAGAATTACGATCCGCGCGCCAAGATCATGCAGAAGACGGCGCATGAGGTCCTGGGCGAGCTCGGCATCAAGGACGATCCGCTGCTCGATGTGGCCCGCGAACTCGAGCGCGTCGCGCTCAATGACAGCTATTTCATCGAGCGCAAGCTCTATCCCAATGTCGATTTCTATTCCGGCATCATTCTCAGGGCTTTGGGCTTCCCGATGAGCATGTTCACAGTGCTGTTTGCGGTGGCACGCACCGTCGGCTGGATCGCACAGTGGAAGGAAATGATCGAAGATCCCTCACAACGCATCGGGCGTCCGCGTCAGCTTTATACCGGGGCGCCGCACCGCGATTACGTGCAGATGAGCAAGCGCGGCTAGTAGTGCGGGCCTGCCTATTCCGCCGCTTTCTCGGCCGCTGCTTCACCAACTTCTTTTTTCTTCGCGGCGAGAAGAGTCTGCGCGACGGCGGCCTCCGCCGATTCTCCGTGCTGCACATGCACAGTCGGTAGCGGCAACTCGATGCCGTTTTCCCTGAATGCCTTGTTGATCAGCAGGTAGAATTTACGCTTCATGCCGAAGGCTCCGCCAGGCTTGGTCGTGACCTTCATCCGCAGCACGATACCGTAATCGCCGAAATCCTGAACGCCCTGCATCTTGATCGGCTCGATCACCCAGGGAGCGAATTCAGGATCTTCAGCCAGTTGCAGGCCGATTTTCTTGATCAGCTTGCGCGCGAAATCGATATCGGTGTCGTAGCCAACCGTAATGTTGAACTTGTCGGTCGCCCAGTCACGACTCTGGTTCTGCACCGCGCCAAGCTCGCCGAACGGGATGGTGAACAGCGGCCCGCGGTGATGGCGCAGCTTGATCGAGCGCAGGCTGAAGCTTTCCACCGTGCCCATATATTTCCCGCTGCTGATATATTCGCCGACGCGGAAGGCATCATCGAGCAGGTAAAAGACGCCTGAAATGACATCCTTCACCACGGTCTGAGCCCCAAAGCCGACGGCGACACCGACGACGCCGGCGCCGGCGATCAACGGCCCGATCTGGATGCCAATCGAGGACAGGATCGTGAGGATGGCCAGGACGAGGATGACGGCAAAGGCGATGTTCTGGATGATCGGCAGAAGTGTGCGGATCCGCGCTCGTTGCGGATCGAGCATGAGTTGCTCTCCCGGTTCGGGCGCGCCGCCGAGCTTGCGCTCGATCAGCACCTTGATGATGCTCCAGCCGAAATCGGCGGCCAGGAGAATGACAACTGCGTTGAGCAGGCCGCGCAAAAACATCGTGATGGTCGGATCGTTGCTCTCCATGGACTGCATGTCGAGGCCCCAGGCGCGGGCGAGAAGGAAGACGGCGAAGATGATGAGAGCCATGCGGATGCCGCGGTCGATGACGGCGACCGTCACCGCAGGGATAGGCTTTGCCTCGGTGTCGCCTTCAGGCGGGCGCAGAAGGTAATGGACGGCACGATGCATCATGACGATGGCCGCCGGCAGCGCCACCGCGGCGACGGCAAACCAGAAGAGAGTGAAGGCGCCACTGCTGCGGATCACAAGCAGAGCGACAAAATAGGCGGTCAGCAGCCAGGACACGGCGGTATAGCCAACCCTTCCGGGTTGTTCGCCCTCCTCCAGCTTCAGCCGCGGCCGCAGCCAAACGGCCATGAGGCCGAGCGCCAGCACCAGGAGATCGGCCGGGACGGCCAGCGCCAGGAGATCGTCGGCCTGGTAGCCGAAGGTCGGCAGCAGCGTGAACGTCGCCCCGACCAGCGCAAAAACCGTGATCAGTATGACGGTCCATCGGTACCAATGGGCCGCTCGTTCGTCGGTTATATTGAGAATCCGGACTTCGCGGGCATGATCGATCTGCAAATTGGGCGGCAGCAGCACAAAACGCGCGAACATGCGGCCGCCCCAGATGACGATGGCGGCCGTCAGGTAAGCCAGCACGATCTCGCGCAACAGAGGCGGCCAATCGAACATCAGGAACGTTCCGGCACTGCCGAACATGAAGGCGCCGACCATAATGGCGACAAAAAGCGCACGAGCTCCAAGCTTCTTAAGCCTGCCCTGCGGCGTGTTGCGCGGCAGCGCGATAATCCACAGGCGAAGCGGACGTGTCAGACGAAACACCAAATATGCCAAAGCAACGCCAACCGCGACGAAAAAGGCGATGATGAAGGCAATTCCGGCAACACCGCGGTCGGCGAACTCGACCATCAATATATCGCTGGTGCGCTCGAATTGTGCGGGCAGTCCTGGCAATGCCGCCCCAATGCGCCCGACATGGTGCTTAATACGGTCGAGTGCCGAAGAAACCACCGACGGCTCCATAGCCGATGGAGGAGTGTTGGCCGGGACGGCAGCGCCTGCCGGATTTGCCGCCGGCACCTGCTTGGCGAGCCACTCCTTGACCGCCGGATCGGCGAGCAGTTTGATGAGCTGGTCCACCTTTTCCGGTGGTGGCTCCGCGGCCGGGCCTGTTTGTCCCCATGACGGCGTCGCAATGGCTAAAAGGACTGCAAACAGAACACATAGAAGGGCTGAAAAGCCGAAACGGCACAGGTTCATGGGCGGGCCATCGAAGAGTTCAATGCACCTTCCTGGAACGGACGATTGCATCCTCTTAGTCTAGCATATTCGCGCTCTTCTCGGCAGTCTTAACCCGATCACCGACCGCGCTCGTGCATCAGCATGGCGCCGATTTCGGCTTCCGCCACCTTTTTCCCATCGACAATGGCCTGCGCCGCATAGCGCCAGACCGGCGGGCGGCGTTGGACGAGCCTTACCGGAAAGCGAACCGTGTCGCCCGGCACCACCGGCTTGCGAAAGCGTGCCTTGTCGATTGACATGAAGAAAACCAGCTTGCCGGCATGTTCATCGCCCAGATGGTCGAGGACCAGGGCGCCCGCGGTCTGCGCCATGCATTCGATCAGCAGAACGCCCGGCATGACTGGCCGGCCGGGAAAATGACCTTGGAAGAACGGCTCGTTCATGGTGACGTTCTTGATGCCGACGCCGGACTCCTCGCCATCCAGTTCGACCAGCTTGTCGATCAGCAGGAAAGGATAGCGATGCGGCAAAAGCTGCATGATGCGCGCGATGTCGGCGCTGGCCAGCGTTCTTGGTTCCCCAGTGTCAGGCATGCCGTACATCCTCAAAACGACAACGGACGGCAGCGCGTGCCGTCCGTTGGAACCTTTATCGCTTTGCCGACACTCAGTCTAGAAGCGCGTGCCGACCGAGAAGCGGAACAGTTCTTCCTCGTCATAATCGGCCTTGAGCAGGGGATAGGCGACATCGACACGCAACGGACCGAAAGGCGAATCCCAGATCAGGCCGGCGCCAACCGACAGGCGGAAGGCCATGGTGTCATGCACTTCGCATTCAGTCGCTTTCGGACCGATCGGACACAAATCCGAAGGCGCGGCCACCGTCTCCTCAGGCGCCCCGAAAACCGTGCCGAAATCGGTGAATACCGCACCTTCCAGGCCAAATTCTTCCGGCAGCCCCAACGGGAAAGTCGTCTCGACCGTACCGATGGCATAGGTCTGGCCGCCGATCGCGTCCGAATCGCCTCTGGTATTGTCCATGTGCGGGCCGACGCCGCCGCGTTGAAAGCCGCGGAAAGAGTCCGAGCCCTTGAAGAAGCGATCCTGGATCGGGATGTCGTCGCTGGTGAGCGGCTCCATATGGCCGGCATTGGCCTCGAGCTTCATGACCACGCCGTCAAACAAAAGCGGTATGAAATAATAGGCCGAGGCATCGAGGCTGGCATAGTAGACATCGCCGCCGAGTCCGGCGATCTCGAGCGTGCTCTTGCCGCGGAAGCCCTTGGTCGGCTTGGATGGGTTGTCGAGATCATCATAAACATAGGCGCTGGCAATCGACGATTTCCAGGTGACGCCTTCTGAGTCGAGAATGGCCGGCGAGACCTTGGCATCATTGTCGATCGTGATCTCGCGGCGCGCCAGCGCGTATTTGAAGCTGAGCGACTGCCACTCATCGAGACGGAACCCGGTGCGCAGCGCGCCGCCATACTTGGTGCTGTCATATTTCGTCGTATCGGTTTTGCTGGATTGGGTGGCGAACAGATCGAAGCCCGCCGATAAGGGCATATCGAGGAAATAGGGCTCGGTGAAGCCAAAATCGACGGTCTGGCGGTCCCAGCTCAGCTGGGTGTCCAGCCTGACGTTCTGGCCGCGGCCAAGCAGATTGCGCTCGGTTACGCTGATACCGCCAATGACGCCGTCGGACGTCGAATAGCCGGCCGTCAGGTTGAGTGAGCCTGTGGACTTCTCGACCACCTCGACGATGAGGATGACCTTGTCGGGCGCCGAGCCCGGCTCGTCGCGCATGTCGATCTTCTCGAAGAAGTCGAGGGCGGTCAGGCGGCGGCGGCCACGTTCGACGAGCACGCGGTTATAGGCGTCGCCCTCAAAGAGCCTGAGCTCGCGGCGGATGACCTCATCGAGGGTGCGAGTATTGCCGATGATGTCGATGCGCTCGATATAAGTGCGTGGACCTTCCGAGATATTATAGGTGATGTCGAGCTTCTTGTTTGGCTCGTCCTTCTTGATATCGGGTTCGACCTTGGCGCAGGCAAAGCCGGCCTTGCCGGCCTCGATGGTGATGTTCTCTACCGACTTGTCGACCTTTGTCGAATCGTAGTCCTCGCCCGGCGCCAGCTGGACGGCATTGCGCAGCGAGCCTTCGTCGAGATTGGTTTCGCCCTTGTTGATGGCGACGCTGTTGACCTTGTAGAGCGGACCCTCTTCGACCGTGAAGGTGATGTAGAAGCTTTCACCATCGGGCGCCAATTCGGCATCGGCGGAAATGACACGGAAATC
This sequence comes from Alphaproteobacteria bacterium, assembly GCA_005884715.1. Lineage (GTDB taxonomy): Bacteria > Pseudomonadota > Alphaproteobacteria > Rhizobiales > Aestuariivirgaceae > Taklimakanibacter. The sequence continues at coordinate 7,404 of VAZZ01000001.1, forward strand.
GGCAAAACCGTTCTTCAAATAGTAGCGGCGCAGAAGTTCCTTGTCGTAGTTCAGCCGGTCGGGATCGTAGCGGTCAGAGGTGGCCATGAATTTCCACCAGGCAGTCTCGGTCGTGGTGATCCGCGAGCGCAGATCGCTATCGCTGAAGGCCTCGTTGCCGACGAAGGTGATGCTCCTCACCTTGGTCTCGACGCCCTCGGTGATCTCATAGACGAGGTCGACGCGATTCTGCGGCAGGCGTATGATCTTGGGCTCGACGCGCGCCGAATAGTAACCCGACCGGCGATAGACGGCGATGATGCGCTGGACGTCACTCTGCACCTTGGCGCGAGTGAACATCGTGCGCTCCTTGAGCTCGACTTCCTTTTCGAGGTCCTTGTCCTTAACCTCGCTGTTGCCTTCGAAATTCACCCGGTTGATCATCGGGTTCTCTTCGACCACGACCACCAGGTTGCCGCCGCGGCGGAAGATCCGCACGTCGGAAAAGAGACCGGTCTGGAACAGGCTCTTCAGCGATTCGTTGATCTTTTCCGAATCAAACGGATCGCCGGGACCGATCTGCATGTAGGAGAGGACGGTTTCCGACTCGATGCGCTGATTGCCTTCAACGATGATACGGCCGACGGTCTGCGCCTGAGCTGCTTCGACAAAGGCTGGGGGTGCGATCACCGGGAGGGCAAAGCACAACACGCACGCAAAAACCGCGACAATGACTGACTGATAACGCATCCGCTTGTATTCGATCCCCTGCTACGCGCTTCTTCCCGACAGAATCCCCTCACCCGCGAGCCGTTTTACGCTGTTTCAATGCGAATGCAAATGAAAGATTTTTGCCTTATTTCAATAGGCTAGGTTTCCAAACAAAGCTCGCATCAGATCATTCACATTGCCCACCAGCATGATGAAAATAACCACGATAAAACCGATCCTGAAGCTCCATTCCTGGGCTTGCTGCCCGAGCGGTTTGCGGCGAATGGCCTCAATTACATAGAACACCAGATGGCCGCCATCGAGCATTGGAATAGGAAAGAGGTTAATTAATCCGATACTCACGGAGACCACCGCGATCATGTAAAAATAAGGGAAGATTCCGATGGACGCGGCATCGCCGCTCAGCTTGGCCATGGTTCCCACACCGCCAAGCTGCGCCATGCTGTCCTGGCCGATGATCAGGCGGCCGAGATATTGCAGAATCGATCCAACCATCCCTTCGATCTGCTTGGCCGAGAGTTCGATGGCTCTGAGCAAGGGAACGTGATGGAAATTGGAAGCATCCTGGCTCGGCGCGGCACCTATCCGGCCGAAAGTGACCTTGCCGAAAAACCCGCGATCTTCGACGGTCGGACGCGGAGTGATGTTCAGTGTCAGCGAAGAACCGGAACGGTCGATGTCGAAGGCCAGGCTTTTGCCAGGGCTCGAGCTCACAATACCAACGATGTCGCCGAAGGCGTAAATGGTTTCGCCGTCGATCTTGCGCACGACATCGTTCGTTTGAAGCCCGGCTTCCGCCGCCGGCGAACCGGTGATGATTTCACCGATCCGGTTGCCGGGAATCTGATCGCCGAGAAAGTAATATCCGGTGAAAAGTGCAAAGGCGAGAATGAAATTGGCCACTGGCCCGGCGGTTACGACGAGTGCCCGCTGCCAGATGGGTTTGCCGTGAAATTCATCGGGTTTCGGCGCTTGATCGGGGTCAGGCTGGCTTGCTCCGTTGACGTCGCCAGCGAACTTCACATAGCCGCCGACCGGCAACCAGCCGATCTTCCATCTTGTGCCGAAGCGGTCGGTCCTGCCCCAGACTTCACGCCCGAAGCCGATGGAGAACACATCGACCTTCATCCCGCACAGGCGGGCGACTTTGAAATGGCCGTATTCGTGAATGAAAACGATGACGGTAAGGGCCACCAGAAGTGAGGCAACATAGCTGCCGTAACCCAGGATCGCTGCCGGAAAATAAGCGAGAAAGTCCATTGTGATTTACCTGTTCCAATTCCGGTCTAGTGCACCGGCCCTGTCTCTATCCGCAAGGTCTGTGCCAATTAAGCCAACGGCGTATACAATTAATTAACTACGAAAGCTCCTCATTGCGACAACATTTCGGCAGTCTATGGTTACCAGACAAATAGTTCGTTAGCGGCGCCGAAATGGCCTGCCGCAATGACGATCGCGGCAAGCACAAGCGAGGCGGCGACCAGTCCGTCGACGCGGTCGAGAACCCCGCCATGGCCGGGGATGAGCCGTCCTGAATCCTTGAGGCCGAAATGACGCTTCAGGGCCGATTCGAACAGGTCGCCCAATTGTTCGATCACGGCCAACACCCCGCCCAAGAGGCCCAGTGAAATCAGGCTCGCGAAGCCCATCCCATAAGCGACGACGAAGCCCGCCGCCATGCCCCCGACAATCGCGCCAAAGAGACCTGCCCAGGTCTTTTGGGGTGAGATTACCGGTGCCAGTTTGCGCCCACCGATGAGGCGTCCGACAAAATAAGCACAGATGTCGGCTGCCCAGACCACCGCGAACAGCCACATGAGGGTCAGCATGCCCGCTTGCGATTCTCCCCTGAGGATCACGAAGGCCAGGGCTGGCAATCCGACATAAGGAATGCCGGAAACCAACCAGATGCTGGGCCGGCGCGACTGGGCCATTGCGAGCAGCAGGCTCACAATGGCGATGATCGCGATGACCGCCAGCGTTGACGGCCAGCCAATCGAAGGTGAAAGGAGTGCTCCGCAAAGTGCCGCTGCGGCGTGAAGGGCGAACTGCGCCGAACTGCGGTCGTGTACGATGTTGGTCCATTCATGTGCCATCATCACCGCGAGAAGGGCGACCAGAAGATGAAACCAGATGTCGCCCAGCCAGATATCCACAAGAATGGCAGGAATCAATATCGCGGAAGACAGCGTGCGAATGCCCAGATCACGCCAGTTGGCGCTCTGCGGCGGATCGGCAGCTCCGCTCATGATCAGGCCGATTGTGCGGTAATGCCGCCAAAACGCCGTTCGCGCGTCAAATATTCGGCAATTGCGCGCTGCAGGGTCTCGCGGTTGAAATCCGGCCAGAATTCATCGACGAAAACAAATTCCGTGTAGGCGCATTGCCACAAGAGGTAGTTCGAGAGGCGCTGTTCGCCACTGGTGCGGATGAGAAGATCGGGGTCGGGAATGCCCTCGGTCGCCAGATAACTGCCGAGGAGTTCAGGCGTGATGCTTTCGGGCGCCACGCGGCCGTCCCTCACCGCGATCGCCAGGTCGCGAGCGGCGACGGCGATCTCCTGGCGCGAGCCGTAATTGAAGGCGACAATGAGCGTCAGTCCGGTATTCGACCTGGTTCGCTGCTCGGTTTCTTCGATAAGCGCCACGATATCGGCGGCAAGGCCTGAGCGTTCGCCGATGATCTTTATGCGGACATTCTCGCGATGAAGCTCAGCCACGTCCTGGCGGACGAAGTGGCGCATGAGGTCGAGCAGGAAGGAGACCTCGGCCGGCGGCCTGGACCAGTTTTCCGAACTGAAGCTGAAAATGGTCAGATATTCGATGCCCATTTCACCGGCGGCACGAACTGCCCTGCGCAAGGCCTCGACGCCCTTGCGATGCCCGGCCGAACGCGGCAAACCGCGGGCATGCGCCCAGCGGCCATTGCCATCCATGATGATGGCGACATGCTGCGGCATTGCCGTTCTGCCCGCGGGAATAGTCATCAACGGACCCTCATGGTCGGGTGGCCTGGCGGTTCTGCCGCTCAGACCTGCATGATCTCGGCTTCCTTTATCTTGAGTGCCGCGTCGATTTCCTTGATCGTCTCGTCGGTCATCTTCTGCACTTCATCGGATTTGTCGCGATGTTCGTCTTCGCTCATGTGATGGCCCTTTTCGAGCGTCTTCAGATGATCCATGCCATCGCGCCGCACATTGCGAACCGCGATGCGGGCCTTCTCGGCATATTGATGGGCGACCTTGACGAGTTCCTTGCGGCGGTCCTGGGTGAGGTCCGGCATGCGCAGGCGAATGACCTGGCCTTCGGTCTGAGGGTTGAGGCCGAGATTCGACGCCCTGATCGCCTTCTCGACAGCGATGACGAGGCCCCTGTCCCAGACCTGGATGGAGAGCATGCGCGATTCCGGCACCGTGATGGTGGCCACCTGGTTGAGCGGCATCGATGCGCCATAGGCATCGACATGGATGGGATCGACAAGGCTCACGGCGGCGCGCCCGGTGCGCAAGCCACCGAAATCATGCTTGAGGGCATCGAGCGCACCATGCATGCGCCGGTTGAGTTCCTTTGAGTCGAATGAGTTTGGCTGTGCCATGGCGTTTCAGTCTTTCGTCACTATCGTAAACTTGCCCGATCCCTTCAGAACGTCGAGCACCGCGCCGGGCGCCCGGATGGAGAACACAACTACCGGAATCCCGTTATCGCGCGCAAGCGCGATGGCCGCCGGATCCATGATACGCAGGTCGCGTGCCAGAATATCATTAAAGGTGATGCGATCGAAACGCTTGGCGCCAGGATCGCTTTTGGGATCGGCGGAATAGACGCCATCGACACTGGTGCCCTTGAACAGCGCATCGCAGTTCATTTCCGCCGCCCTGAGTGCCGCTCCGGTATCGGTGGTGAAGAACGGCAGGCCGGTGCCCGCCGCGCAAATCACCACCCTGCCCGCTTCCAGGTGATGAACCGCCTTGGCGCGCGAATAGGTCTCGCAGACGGTCGGCATGGAGATGGCGGATAGTACCCGCGCGTCGACGCCCTTGCCCTGCAAGGCGCCCTGCATCGCGAGCGCATTCATGACGGTGGCCAATATTCCCATATGATCCGCGCTGACCCGGTCCATGCCCTTGGCGGCCTGGGCCATGCCGCGGAAAATGTTGCCGCCGCCGATGACCAGGCTGAGCTCGACGCCGGTCTTGAGCGTATAGGCAACCTCGGAGGCTACCCTCTCGACAGTTGCCAGGTCGATGCCGAAAGGCTGCGCCCCCATGAGGACTTCGCCCGAGACTTTCAGGAGGACACGCTTGAAGGCAAGTTTGGCCATGTTCATCCGATTGAAATGATGGGAGGACTTGCGGGAGATACCATATTTTCGGCGCTGACGACCCCAATTCGTAAGTTGTCCCGGAAAGGACGTCAAATGGCCGTCCAAACGAAAATGGCCGCCTCACGAGCGAGGCGGCCATGTGTCTTCTGAAATGCCGAAGGCAATGAATTACGCGTTGGCCGCCTTGGCGACCTCGGCGGCGAAGTCATCTTCCTTCTTCTCGATGCCCTCGCCCAGTTGCATGCGCACAAACGCGGCGATCTTGATGGGTGCACCTGCTGCCTTGGTCACTTCGGCGATAAGCTGGCTCACCGACTTGGTCGAGTCCTTTGCATAGGCCTGCTCGAGCAGCGTGTTCTCCTTGGCATAGGATTTGAGCCCGCTTTCCATGATCTTTTCCAAGACCTTCTCGGGCTTGCCGATATTCTTCTCGGCGAGAATGGCCTTCTCGCGCTCGATCGTTTCCTTTGGCACCTCCGTGAGATCGATAGCGACCGGATTGATCGCGGCGATATGCATCGCAAGGTCCTTGCCGAACTGGACGAGTTCATCCTTCTTGCCGGTTGATTCGACCGCTACGATCACGCCGATCTTGCCGAGACCGGGCGCGATGCTGTTGTGCACATAGCTGCCGATGACGCCGTCCTTGACGCTGAGAGCGGCGGTGCGGCGAACTCCCATATTCTCGCCGATGGAGGCGACCATCTCAGCGACATATTCGGCGACCGCATGTTTGGAGCCCGGATAATGGGCGACTTTCAGCTTCTCGGAATTGCCGCCCGCTTTCAAGGCGAGCTTGGCGATTTCAGCCACCATCGTCTGGAACTTGTCGTTCCTGGCAACGAAGTCGGTCTCGGAATTGACCTCGACGAGAGCGCCGGCAGTTCCCTCGACGGCGAGGCCGACGAGCCCTTCGGCCGCGACCCGGGTCGATTTCTTCGCCGCCTTGGCGAGCCCCTTGGCGCGCAGCCAGTCGACCGCCGCATTCATATCGCCATTGGTCGCGGCAAGTGCTGCCTTGCAGTCCATCATGCCCACGCCGGTTTTTTCGCGCAGGTCCTTCACCATTGCTGCGGTGATGTCAGCCATAATTGTCCTAGTAAAATAATTGGGAGTCCGCCTCAAGGCGGACTCCGCATTGATCAGTGATCAGGCGTTGGCGGCTTCCGGCAGCTCTTCGGTCTGCGGATTTTCAGATTCGCCGATATCGCGGCCCTGGCCGCGCTGCCCTTGTGAGATGCCTTCGATGCAGGCGCGACTGACCAGATCGCAGTAAAGCGTGATGGCGCGGCCGGCATCGTCATTGCCCGGGATCGGATAGGTGACGCCCGCCGGATCGGAGTTGGTGTCGAGGACGGCAACGACCGGAATGCCGAGCCGGTTGGCTTCCTTGATCGCAAGCTGTTCCTTGTTGGTGTCGATGACGAAGATGATATCGGGCGTGCCACCCATATCCTTGATGCCGCCGAGCGCCTGTTCGAGCTTGCCCTTCTCGCGGGTCAGCGTCAGGAGCTCGCGCTTGGTCAATCCCTGGCCTTCCATCGACACGGTTTCCTCGAGCTGGCGCAGACGCTTGATCGAGTTGGAAATGGTCTTCCAGTTGGTCAGCGTGCCGCCGAGCCAGCGCGAATTGATGTAATACTGGGCCGATTTCTTGGCCGCATCGGCGATGCCATCCTGTGCGGCGCGCTTGGTGCCGACGAACAGGACGCGTCCACCGCGGGAAATCGTGTCGGTGATGGCAAGCAGCGCCTGGTGCAAAAGCGGCACGGTGTGGGCGAGATCGATGATATGGATACCGTTGCGCGATCCGTAGATGAAGGGTTTCATCTTGGGATTCCAGCGGTGGGTCTGGTGGCCGAAGTGAACGCCCGCTTCGAGGAGCTGACGCATAGTGAATTCTGGCGAAGCCATTCTAAAGTTTCCTTTTCCGGTTGATCCGCCGCGAATGATGTGACCGGATGTTCCGGCACCGGAGGGAGGAGCACTATGAGGGGAACCGAAGCTCCCATGTGCTCATCCCGCACTCGCGTGTGAGTTAATGACGGGGCTTATAGGTAAACTGGCCCCTGAACACAAGTGATATGCCGAGCCCTCCCAGACACCCCTTGGCCTTAGCCGACATTTTTGCGTAGTCTTTTGGAAACGGGCGCCCACAAGCCCGATGGAGGGGATAAATGGCACCACGGGCAAAGCGGCAAAAACTCACAAGCCTTTCAGATATCTACAGATTTTTCCGGCATAACCAGACGCCGATCTATTTCCTCTCGCCCACCCCCTATAACCTCCTCGGGCTTGGACGCTGGATCAACAAGTTCGAATATATCAATTTCTTCGATGCCTTCGATGGAACTCATCCGAAGATCACCGTGCCGCGCGAGCATGGACCGCATGAATTCCGCTCCATCGAGGACGTGAACAACTATCTCCTGCGCCACAAGGAAGTCAGGGCCCGGATCGCCGAGCGCGGCAAGGGCCTGCTTGTCCTCGTCATGCTCGATGACGAGACCGAGCAGCTCGCCAAGGAACTCGGACTCAAGATCGCGCTGCCGCCGGTGAAGCTGCGCAAGCATATCGACAGCAAGATCATCACGACCCAGCTCGGCAACGAAGCTGGTATTAGGAGTGCTCCTAATACCTTAGGCAAGGCAAAGACTTATGCGGAACTCTTGAAGCTTGCTCAGAAGGCGAAACTGGGCACTGACCTGGTCGTCCAGACTCCTTATGGCGATTCCGGCCGCACTACCTTCTTCTTAAGATCCGAAGCAGATTGGAATAAAAATCAGGAAAAGCTCATCGGAGAGCAGCTCAAGGTCATGCGGCGGATCAATCACCTGCCGGGGACAGTCGAAGCGGTCGCTACCCGCCACGGCACCCTGGTCGGGCCGTTGCAGACCGATATCACCGGCTTTGCCGAGGTCACTCCCTATAAGGGCGGCTGGTGCGGCAATGATGTCTTTGTCGGCGGTCTCGACAAGGAGCGCAAGGCCGTCACCCGCATGGCCCAGAAGCTCGGCGACCGGCTCTACAAGGCTGGCTACAAAGGCGCCTTCTGCATGGACTTCCTCATCGATACGGATACGCGCGAGGTCTATCTGGGCGAGATCAATCCGCGCGTGTCGGGGGCCTCGCCCCTCACCAATCTCATCACCTCCACCTATGGCGGCTGCCCGATCTATCTCTTCCATATGCTGGAATTCATGGATATCGACTGGGAAATCGACTTGGCCCAGGTGCAGAAGCGCTGGACGGAATAATATCCGGTCGACCGCGTCGAAATGATCACCAAGGCGCCGGCATCCGGCATCTGGCAGATCAACAGCGAGGGCAATATCACGCTGATCCGCAAATCGATCGACTGGTTCCTGGTCTCGGGCGAGGACGAGGCCTTCTATCTGCGTGTCTATACGGCCGGCGATTACCGCTATCACGGCGCCGATATGGGCATACTCGTATCACGCGGGCGCATGCAGACCGATGATCGCAAGCTGAAGGACCGCGCCAGGCAATGGATCAGTGCGATCTACAAGCAGTTCGACGCCATTCCGCTCGAGGGGACATCGGTACCGACACCGCCGCCTATGGACAGCGTCAACAAGATGTTTTGAATAACGCTCGATGCATTGCCTGCTCGACCTATGAAAGCTTGGATGTACGTGTGGTGCGCGCGGGTATAGTCTGCTTGTCCCATTCGAAGGAGGGTCGCCATGGCCATCCAGCTTTATTCCTGGCCGCGCAGTTCCGGCACGCGCGTGTCGTGGGCGCTCGAGGAACTGGGTGTTCCTTATGAGTATGTCGAAATCGACGCCAACAAAGGCGAGCACCACTCGGCTCGCCATCTGGCGCTGCATCCGCAGGGCAAGGTACCGGCCCTGGTCGACGGCGGGCGCTCATTCTTCGAGTCCGGTGCGATACTGCTGCATCTAGGCGACACCTACGGTGTGTCGCGCCGTCTGTGGCCCGCAGCGGACAGCGGCGAGCACGCCGAAGCATTGTCATGGACCGTCTGGGCCTCGGTCGAACTCAGCGGCCACATGATGCAGTATCTCTATCACGGGCTGGAGACGCCGATGTCGTATGAGCCCAAGGACCGCAGCCAAGCCGCGGCCGACTACAGTCTGTCGCAGCTCAGGCGCTGCCTCGACGCGCTGGAAGCACGATTGGACAAGCGCGAGCAGTTCGGCACACGCTTGGGCATCTCGCTCAGTGATTATCCGCGCGTGAGCGCATGGAAGCAGCGCTGCGCCGAGCGGCCGGCCTTGCAGCGAGCACGCTAAACTAACTCACGCTCAAGAGTAATTCATCGAACCAAACATCTTCATAAGTTTCGTCAAATATGAATCTCCAGCCAGGCCCTAGACCAAGATACTTTTCAACTTCTGGGCATCGGGCTCGTAAGTGGCTCACATGTAGCGGGCTGAAGAAATCACACGCCGTCGATAGTTCCTGACCAACCCAAACATACCAGCCCGTTGTGCAGCCTTCCGGAGTATGACGGAGGCCATTGATCGGCCAGAGTCCCGTGCCAACATTTCCTGAAATGCCGATCTTCATGTCGCGCGGCGATGCCAG
>VAZZ01000137.1:0-3200 GCA_005884715.1 Alphaproteobacteria bacterium
TCGCCGTCCTCATCTTTGCCGGCTTCCTCGTCGCCTTGAGCGGCGCCAATCCATTCGCGGTCTTCACCCTCGTCTTCAAGGGCGCTGCCGGATCGCAATTCGCCCTTTTCGAAACGCTCACCCGCGCCACGCCCTTGATCTTCACCGGGCTTGCCGCCGCGGTCGCCTTTCGCGCCAAATTATGGAATATCGGCGGCGAGGCGCAGCTCTATATGGGCGCCGTCGCCACCATCGTCTTCGGCACCGGCCTCCTGCCCCTGCCGGCGCCGATCCTGATCCCGATCCTGCTCATCGTCTCAGTCCTCGCCGGTGCGCTCACTCTGCTCGGCCCGGCTTTCCTCAAAGTGCGCTTTGGCGTCGATGAGGTGGTGACGACCCTGCTTCTCAATTTCATCATCATCCTGTTCGTCAGCCTGCTGCTCGAAGGCCCGCTCAAGGACCCGATGGGGCTCGGCTGGCCGCAGACCAAGAAGGTCATCGCCGAGGCGCAGCTGCCGCGGCTCATCCAGGGCAAGAGACTGCATTTCGGATTCATCCTGGCGCTCGCCGCCGCAGGCCTGGTGTGGGTCATAAATACGCGCATGGCGCTCGGCTATGAGATGAAAGCGGTCGGCTTCAATCCGCGCGCCGCGCGTTTTGCCGGCATGAAGGTCGACCGCATCATGCTGAAGACGGCCCTGCTTTCGGGCGGGCTCGCGGGCCTCGCGGGCCTCTCCGAAGTGGCGGGTCTCAAGGGCAATCTCACCCTCGATCTGTCGCCAGGCTTCGGCTATGCCGGCATCGTCGTGGCCATGCTGGCGCTGCTCAATCCTTTGGGCGTCGTCGCCGCTGCGATCTTCGTCGCCGGCATCTTCGTCGGCGCCGATGCGATGAGCCGTACCGCCCAGGTGCCGAGCTATATCGCGCATGTGATGGTGGCCGCAGCCCTCCTCGCCATGGTCACCGCCCTCATGTTCACCCGCTACCGGCTGCGCTGGCGATGAACGCGCTCGAGATCCTTCTTTCGGCGAGCCTATGGGCCGCCGCCATCCGCATCGCCTCGCCGCTCATTTTTGCGACCTTGGGCGAGCTCATCTCGGAGCGCGCCGGCGTCCTCAATCTCGGCATCGAAGGCATCATGACGGTCGGCGCCTTTGCCGGCTGGTACACAGTCTATCAGGGCGGCGATCTGTGGCTCGGTGTCGTGGTGGCGGCCCTTGCCGGATCAGCCTTCGGGCTCCTGCATGGCGTGCTCGTCGTGCCGCTCGGCCTGTCGCAGCATGTGACCGGCATCGGCATCACGCTCTTTGCCGCAAGCCTCACCTACTACACCTATCGGCTGGCCTTTCCCGAAGTGACATCACCGCCCAAGATCGAAGCCTTCCAGCCCTGGGCGATACCGGTCCTGTCCGACATGCCGTTCTTCGGCGAGGCCCTGTTCCGCCAGACGCCGCTCACCTATCTCGCTTTCATCGCTGTCGGGTTCGTCGGCTGGTTCCTCTATCGGACACCAGCGGGACTTGCGGTGCGCACGGCGGGAGAAAATCCGGCGGCGGTGGAGGCGCAAGGCATCGACGTAATGGGGATCGGCGGCGCCTTCCTGACGCTCTCCGCCTTCAACTCCTTCTATTTCGAGATGGTGAATGGGCGCGGCTGGATCGCCATCGCGCTCGTCGTCTTCGGCTCCTGGCGGCCTGGCAAGGCGCTGCTCGGCGCACTTCTCTTCGCCGCCTTCGATGCCTATCAGCTGAGGCTGCAGCAGCTCGCTTCCGCCTTCGTGCCCTATCAGATCTTTTTGATGCTGCCCTATGCGCTGTCGATCCTGGCTCTCGTCGTGATGTCGCGCCGCGCCTCCTATCCGCGCGCGCTGATGATCCCCTATCGCAAGGGGGAGCGCTAACACTCTGGCGCGGGCCGGAGCCCCAGACTAAGCTCCTGTCCAGAAGAGGCGCCAGTGCGGCGCGTCACCGACAATCACGAGTCCCTCATGCTCCGTCGCCTGTTCGTCGCCACCGGTTTGGCTTTGGCGCTGGCCGTCCCTGCTCTCGCGCAAGTGCCGCCCTTTCCGGCAAGCTTCCAGACCCGGGACATCGCGACCAACGGCACCACGATCCATGTGCGCATCGGCGGCTCAGGCCTGGCCGTCGTCTTGCTTCATGGCTATGGCGAAACCGGAGACATGTGGGCGCCGCTGGCGGCCGATCTCGCGCGCGACCACACGGTCATCGTGCCCGATCTGCGCGGCCTTGGGCTTTCGGCCAAGCCCGAAGGTGGTTTCGACAAGAAGACGCAAGCCGGAGATGTGGCGGGCGTCCTCGACACGCTCAATATCAAGAGCGCCGATCTCGTCACCCATGATATCGGCAATATGGTGGGCTACGCCTTCGCCGCCCAGCACCCTGAGCGCGTCACCCGCTTCGTCCTGATCGATGCGCCGGTGCCAGGCATCGGGCCCTGGGAAGAGATCCTGAAGAATCCGCTATTGTGGCATTTCCGCTTCGGCGGACCCGATATGGAGCGCCTCGTCGCCGGGCGCGAGCGCATCTATCTCGACCGCTTCTGGAACGAATTCTCCGCCGACCGCACCCGCTTCAGCGAAGAATCGCGCGAACATTATGCCAAGCTCTATGCTCTGCCGGGCGCCATGCATTCGGGCTTCGCGCAATTCGCCGCTTTTGATCAGGATGCGATCGACAACCAGGCCTTCCTCGCCAAGGGCGGCAAGCTGAAGATGCCGGTCTATGCGATAGGCGGGGAGAAGTCCTTCGGCCCGACGATGGCGACGATCATGCGCTTCGCCGCGGAAAACGTTAAGGAAGGGATCGTACCGGATTCGGGTCATTGGATCATGGAGGAAAACCCGCAAGCGACCGTCGCCATGGTGCGCGCCTTTCTGGATGCAGAGAAATAAAGAGAGCTGCAGGCGTGAGCTGGATTGACCGTTTTGCCTGAGGTCCACCCCCTGTAGACTGATGGCGCAAAGGGAGGATGCCATGTTGAGAATGTTGTTCACCACCTCACTTATCGCTTTGGCCGGTGCGGCCCAGGCTGAAGACATCACCATCATCAATTCACACGCGCTGTTTCCGGAAGGCCCGGTGATGGCGGATGGCGCGCTTTATTATGTGGAATATGCCGGCCACACCGTGATGCGCTGGGACGGTAAGGAGAACAAGCAGGTCTGGAAACAGGACGGTTGCGGGCCTTCCGCCGTGATCCCC